>JASHTH010000491.1 GCA_030040655.1 Acidobacteriaceae bacterium
TGGATCGAGCCCAGCCTGCCGTCGGCGTAGACGTGTGCGAGCAACCCTTTCCACGCTTTGGCAACGACGGGCTCATAGGTCTTTCGATCGAGCAGCCCGTCGTTGATTCCCCACGCCAGCGCGAAGGTGAAGAACGCCGACCCGGAGACTTCGGGATTCGGATACGCCCCCGGATCGAGCAATCCGCTGCGCCACAATCCGTCCGGCGACTGGATCGACGCAACCTCCTGCGCCATTTCGCGGAACTGCTCGATGTACTTCTCCCGCGAAGGATAGTCGGCCGGTAGATACGGGATGACGCGCGCCAGGCCCGCCATCACCCACCCGTTGCCGCGCGACCAGAAGAGCTTGGCGCCGTTCTTTTCCTGCTTGTCGAGATAGCTTGCGTCGCGCGAGTAGAGATGGATCTTCGCGTCGTAGAGATGATCGGACGTGATCCACCACTCGCGATTCATGTAGTCGAGATAGCGCCGGTCGCCGGTGACTTTGTAGAGCCGCGCCAGCGCCGGCGGCGCCATGAAGAGCGCGTCGCACCACCACCACAGGTCCTTGTTCGGATCATCGGGACGCGCCAGCAGTTTGTCGGCTTCGGCCTTGATGGCGGCGCCTCGCTCCGGAGCCGGATGGTCGAGATCGAGCTCGAGATACGATTGCGCGATGGCTTCGTCGTCGGCATGGCCGAAGCGCGGACCGAGTTGCCAGCGGTTTTCATCGGCAAAGCGCCATACGGCGTTGCGATACTTTTCGTAACCGGTTGTGCGCGAGGCGGCGAGAAATCCGTCGTAGAGCGCGGCGAAGGTCCAGTCCGCGCTGAAGCGGTCGTCGGCGGTGCTCAGCTGCCAGTCCGCGACCTTGCGGATCGCGGCCTCAACGTCGCGCGGCTTGAGCGCCGGCGAGAGATTGGCCAAAGGTCCGGGATTGGCGGCCTCGTCGCCGGAGGGGTCGGCTTGCGCGTCGGGCTGCGCCATCGACACTCGAGCGGAAACCAGAAACAAGGCGATCGATATCAACGAAAAGCCGATCGAAGCGAAACTCTTTTTTCCACGCATGGTTCTCTGCTCATGGTGCAGTACTGCTCGTGCCGATCTCGGCAATCTCCAGCCGCTCGTCCGGCTTGAGGTAGCTTTTGCGGCGAAACCAGTCTTCCATGGCGGGCTGCAGGCGGTCGAGAGGCACGCGCGTGCCCGCTTCCATCACGCCGTCGGCCAAGGGCAGCGTGTCGTCGAAGATGGCATCGTTGGTGAAATTCCGCATGGCGAAGTTGTCGATCCAGTGAATGGGGCAGGGATGCCGCTGGCCCGCTCCATCGATGCGCTGGATGGAAAGCCTGCGCGCGAACATGCTTTCAATCTAATCGATAGTTGGGCGATGTTACAGGCCATGCGTTCCCGGTAGCTGCGGGGAATTGGTTCGCAGCATGGGAGCTGGGCGCAGAATTTGCGTGCCGCCTGTCAACGGATTCGCCCACGCCTGCGTCTACCCCCACGAGCATCATCGCCGGCGATGCTGCTGAAAGAAGTGAAAGCCGGAATTGGCCGCGCGGGACCGCAACGCCAGAGCGGCTTCCGGGTTGAATCGGGCAATGGCCCAAGCGGCCCAGGAAAGGATTTCTCCTCAAGGAGGGAAGCATCGACTTATGTTTGAATTCACTTACGGCTTGTTGCTGGCGCGCCGCGCGCTTTTGACTGCCAGCATTCTCTTCACGAGCTGCTGCCTTGCGTTGGCACAGACGGACACACAGGCAACTCCCCAGGCTTCCAGCCCTGCCGCCGGCCCGATGCACTATCACCGGCACGGCGTCGAGCGGCAGGTGAAGCATCTTACTCACCTGCTGTCGCTGACTCCGGATCAGCAGACGCAGGTCAAAGCGATCCTGGCCGAGCAGCGCCAGCAGATGCAGCAGCTGCGCAGCTCAGCCGCGCAGAACGGCCAGAACAGCGCAGCGTCGCAGCCCGATCGCGAGCAGTTCCAGTCGATCCGGCAGGATACCAAGACGAAGATCGAAGCCCTGTTGAACGACGATCAAAAGACGAAGTTCGAAGCGTGGATCCAACAGCGCCAGCAACGGATGCAGCAGCGGCGCGGACAGCAGGGCCAGCAAGATTCGTCGCCCAACGCACCGGGCGCGTAAGGCCTCGCTGGTTTTCCAGGTCCGAACTCACGGATCTCCATTCCGGCACCAAAGACCGGTGCCGGGGATTCCGGACCTGGGGTACCGCGGCAGCGAATTCCCTCAGGGGCTGGGTAGTGTCTGACGAATCGAAAACAACGCGGATCAGGTTAAAGCCCGGAAGCGCTTTAGAGCCAAGAAACGTACGGGGCTGAAGAGGTTGCGGAAAAACTCTCCGAGGGCGGGCTTTGTAACAAGGCACGACTTGCCGGGGTCCCCAACAAGCCGCCTTTGCTTGTTGGGGTGACTTGAGTCGTGCCGAAAAGTGCAAAAAATGATCGGGGCTTTAGCCCCTGAGGAATCCGCGCGGGCTAAAGCCCGCTCGAAAACCGAGCATAAGGGGCGCCTTCATCGCCACGACTAAAAGTCGTGCCCTGTTACAAGACCTCTTTATCCGGGGTTTTCCGCGGCCTGTGAAGCCTCTAGGCTGCAAATCGACTCAGC
>JASHTH010000492.1 GCA_030040655.1 Acidobacteriaceae bacterium
TCCCGAGTTCACGTGGAAGATCCACGGGCTGCGCCGCCGGCACGAACATAGGAATCGATTCCACAGGTTCATGGTCTGCCTCCGAGCAGCGCGTTCAGCGCATCCGGCCAGCATCCGGCCAGCAGAAGCACCAGGACTAACACGACAATGGTTCCCTGCACCGACAGCGGCTCTCTACGCGTCACTGCACCTTTGCTCTCCGCCGAGTCACCGTTTCGTGCCGGCCCCCACCACGCATGCGTCAGCGCCAGAACATAAGCGGTGAGCGCGAAGATCGACGAGAGCACAAACACCGCCAGCCACCACGGCCCGATGCGCAGCGCCGACTCATACAATCGCCATCGGCCGGCATAGCCCAGCATCGGCGGCACGCCCAGCATGGCCAGCATTCCGAAGAGGAATCCAAATGCGCTCACCGGGTATCGTGTGGCCAACGCTATCGGCCGTTCATCCAGTTCGCCGGCAGCTTCCGGCGCAACCAGGCACGTGAACAGCAGTGCCTTGGCGAGCGAATGCGTGCAAGCGGCGAAGATCGCGCCCGAAACGCTAAGCGTTTGCATCGAAGCCACGCCCAAAAGGAGGAATCCGACGTCCTCCACCGTGGAAAGAACCAGCAGCCGTTTCAAGCTTCGCTGCGTGAGCATGAGCAGTGCGGCCAGCAGGGAAGTGGCAGCGGCCACGCCGAGCAAGAGTCCGTGCGGGGCGAGCATCGATGGCATCTCGTGTGCGCCGATCAGGAACTCGCCAAACGCAGCCATGTCGACTACGCCGATGATCAGCCCCAGCACCAGCGGCGGCAGTTCATCGGCCAGCGATAGAACCCAAAAGAACAGCGGCACGGCGGCCAGCTTCACGCATACGCCGGTGAGCAAGAAAGCGCGCGACCAGGTTGCGCTCTGCGGTGCGCGCAGAAACTCGCTCAAAATCGCCGAAGCGGCCGAGACAAGTACCACCGCCAGATAAGTGAGTCGGGCAGCTCTCGTGCGCGCGCATTGCCACACCAGCAGAACTGTCAGCAGCGCGCCCAGTTCGAGAAGTTCTATGCGGAGCCATGGATCGCGAGCAAGCAGCCCGCCGATGCTCAACACTCCGATTGTCGACATCAGCGTCGCGCGCCTGCGACTCTCGACGCCAGCCATCGCAACGAGCACCAGGGCAATCGCCGCCACGCTGCAGCCAACGATGAGCAGCCTCGGCGCCTGCGCCGGGAACACAAGTTGCGCGCCACCGGAAATTTGCGGAGCTACAGCCGGCACAAGCCAACGCGTCGCAGCAAACACCGCGGCGGCCAGCGCAATCGTCAGCCACGCCGCGCGCTCTTCCATCCACTTGATCCCAACGCCCAGGGTCTTCGCGGCGGATTGCAATCCGCGCCAGACGCCGAGATACGCCCGGTCCACCTGCGTCCAGCGGAAGAACGAACGCCAGTTGTCGAGAAAGATCTTCGAGAAATCGCCCGCTGTCAGCCGGTCCTGATCGGGCAGCGGCTCGCCGCCCGTGAAGATTCCATCGCTTGCCCCCCACCCCGCAGCCAACGACCCAACTGCGCCGGTTCCAGCGCCCGCCAACGTTGCGCCGCCGCTCGCCGTCACCGGCCGCGCAGCGTAGGCAACCAGGTAGATTGCCCCGCCCATCACCAGCGACACCAGCGCCAGCACCAATCCGCCGATGCTCGAGAAACTTCCCGCATCGGCCGACAATCCCAGCCACGTGACGTGCACGCCCGCGCCGAGCCCCAGCGCACCCAGAATCGGATTCAGCAGCACGTTCACCGCAAGCTGCGGCGCCACCCCGAGAACAATGCTGCCCAGCGCCAGCAGCCCCATGCCCCACTGCATGGTCGCGGGCGCTTCTTCCGCGTCGCGTGTGCTTTCCGTGAGCGGCCCCAGAAACACGGCGCTGGTCGCCTTGGCGCCCAGGAACACCGTGCCCAGGCTTGCCGCCCAGGCAATTACCGCCGGCGCGGCCCAGCCTGCCTGCAGCGCCGCGGCATACAGCATCCACTTGCTGGCAAAGCCGCTCATCAGCGGAATGCCCATCATGCTGCCCACGCCCACCAGCCACCATAGCGTGGTGCGCGGCATGCGCGTCGCGAGACCGCCCAAGCGGTTCATGTCGCGCGTGCCGGCGGCGTGCTGCACCGAGCCCGCGGTCAAAAACAGCCCGCCCTTGAAGAATCCGTGATTCAGGCAATGCAGCAACCCGGCGGTAATCGCCAGCGGCGTCCCAATGCCGATGCCCATCATCATGTAGCCGATCTGGCTCACCGTAGAAAACGCCAGCATGCGCTTCAGGTCGGTCTGCACCATGGCGTACATCACGCCCACGGCCATCGTTACTGTGCCCACCCACATCAGCGACTGGCCCCACGCCGCCGGCCAGGCGCCAAAGCTGTGCATGCGCGCCGCCAGGTACACGCCGGCCTTTACGTAACAGGCGGCGTGCAGCAGCGCGCTCACCGGCGTGGGCGCGGCCATCGCCTCGGGAATCCACGTATGCAGCGGCACCTGGACACTTTTTGCCACCAGTGCCACCAGCATCAGCACAAAGATTCCGCTCGTGAAGCTGCGCGCCACTGCAGGGTCAGTCCACAACGTGCTGCCCGTGCGATGGTAGATCACAACAATCGCCGCCAGCAGCCCATAGCCGGCGATGTGCGTCATCAGCAGCACCTTGCGCGCGCCCAGTACCGCTTCGCGATTCGTGTACCAGAAGCCGACCAGGCTGAACGAGCACAACCCGACCACTTCCCAGCACAGATAAAAGAAGAACAGGTTCGCGCTGTACACCAGGCCGATGAAGCCGCCGATGAACACCAGCATCGACGCATAGAAGCGCGTCGCCGCAGGATCGTGCGCCATGTACCCGATGGAATAAAGCAGCACCAGGCCGCCGATCCCCGCGCCCATCGCCGCAAACAGCACGCTCAACGCGTCCACGTGCAGCACCAGCGCGAGTGGCCCGTCCCAGCGCAACAAATTCAGATCGATTGCCTGGCCTGCGTGAACCAGAGGCGCGGTTGCGATCACAGCGAAAAATGCCGGCATGCAGAAGAGAAATGCCAGTGCTCCTTTGACGCGCGCCGACGAGAGCCGCGCTACCAGAATCTGCAACACCGCGCCGAGCAGAAGCGAGCATGGCGCAATCACGATCAGCGTCGCGGCGGTCATACTTCAAATCGTAGGGGCGTGCCGCATCTGCTTGATGTGACGGGCCGCACGGCTGCCGAGGCCGTGTGTCACATTTCGAGTCAGAGCAGGGAAATGGGTCGCTTTGATTACCCTTGTCGGTGCAAAAACGAGCGCACGACATGAATCTCGCACGCGTGTAACTCAGATCACAATCATCGGCAACTTTTCGAGTCGCGCAGTGATATCCGAGATACGTAATTTGGATCACATCGAACTTCTCAAGCAGCGTTCAGAAATGACCCATCTATTCTCAAAGAGCGAAGCCAACCTGCGCTTCTTATCACCCGGCCCCGTGACCGCGCGCACAGACGAAACTCGCGACCGGTGATGGGAATGATGGCGGTAGTTTCCGGCCTCTTCGCAGGGATGCCCTCGCGACCGTCGCACGCCCCCACAAGCTCACACCCGACGGTCCTACGCGTAATTGAATCATCCGATCGGAACATATTCCCAAACAACCAAACGGAGGACGCATATGGCACCGTTAGACCTCAGCAACAAGAAGATCGTTCTGCTCCTCCAGGGCGGAGGGGCTCTCGGCGCATACCAGGTGGGAGCCTTCAAGGCGCTCGCCGAAAAATGTCACGAAACAAAATCCCGCATCGACTGGGTAGCCGGCATTTCCATCGGCTCCATCAATGCGGCGGTTGTCGCCAGCCCCAAAAGCGGCGACCCGGTGAAAGAGCTGGAAAGCCTGTGGGCCGAGATCCGCACGCCGGCCTTCCCGCCCTTCGACTCGACCGCCATGGTCGAGATGTTCCAACCGTGGCTGGCCCGCAGCCGCCGCACACTCGAGTCGAGATATGCCGACTGGGCGTGGATGGCCTTCAACCCTCTTGGCCAGCTCAATTTCTTCTCGTCCCGGGTCCTCAACCCGTTCCAGAACCCCTGGTTCATCGAATGGTTCCGCAGGCTCAACCGTGAGGAGCTAGCCTTCTACGACACCGAGCCCATGCGGCGCACGCTCAATGCGCATGTCGACTGGGAGGCCCTCAACGCCGACGCGGCCACGCGTCTGAGCGTAGGAGCCACGCGCGTCAGCGACGGCGAAGTCGTCTTCTTCGATTCCAAGGTGCAACGCACTCTCGGTAAAGAAAGCTGGGTCGTCGTCCCGCGCGAGGAGCACCTCACTTCCGACCATGTTATGGCGAGCAGCGCGCTTCCGCCGGCATTCCCACCCATCGAAGTCGACGGCGAATGGTACTTCGATGGCGGAGTCTCCAACAACACGCCGATCGAAGCGCTCCGCGATCAGCTTCTCATCGAAGAACAAGAAAAGCGGAACCTCGTCGTCTTTGTCGTCGATCTGTGGGATCGCAAAAACGAAGAGATGCCGCGCACCCTCGACGACGTGGTCTGGCGCATGAAATCCATCCAGTACGGGTCGCGCCGCAAAGCC
>JASHTH010000493.1 GCA_030040655.1 Acidobacteriaceae bacterium
CACGTCGTCGAAGTGCAATCCCGTTGTGGGCTCGTCGAGCAGATAGAGCGTGCGCCCGGTCTGGCGCTTCGACAACTCGCGCGCCAGCTTCATGCGTTGCGCCTCGCCGCCGGAAAGCGTAGTGGCGCTTTGCCCCAGATGCACGTAACCCAGGCCCACGTCCACCAGCGTCTGCAGCTTCTGCCGCACCTGCGGCACGTCGGCCAGCACCGGCAGCGCGTCTTCGATGGTCAGATCGAGAATGTCGGCAATCGAGTAGCCGTGGAACTTGACCGCCAATGTCTCCTGATTGTAGCGGCGGCCGTTGCAGACCTCGCACTGCACGTAAACGTCGGGCATGAAATTCATCTCGATGCGCCGCTGGCCGTCGCCCTGGCACGCCTCGCACCGTCCGCCGGTCACGTTGAAGCTGAATCGCCCCGCTTTGTAGCCGCGTTCGCGCGACTCCGGCAACATGGCAAACAGGTCGCGGATCGGCGAGAAGACCTGCGTGTACGTCGCCGGATTCGACCGCGGCGTGCGCCCGATCGGCGACTGGTCGATCTGCACCACCTTGTCGATCTGCTCGGCTCCGGCAATCGACTCGTGCACACCCGGCTCCTCGCGCGAGCCGTAGAGCGTGCGCGCCAGCGAGCGATACAGAATGTCGTTGATCAGCGTGCTTTTGCCGCTGCCGCTCACGCCGGTCACCACCGTCATCACTCCCAGCGGAATCTTGATCGTCAGGTCCTGCAGGTTGTGCTCGCGTGCGCCGTGGATGACGAGCCACTTGCCGCTCAGCGGCCGGGGCTTGTCGCGATAGAGAACGCTCGCCGCGCCACACAAATAGCGTCCGGTCAGCGACTCCGCGCAGGCCATGATCTGCTCCGGCGTGCCTTCGGCCACCACGCGCCCGCCCAGCCGTCCCGCGCCGGGTCCGAGGTCAACAACATAATCGGCGTTGCGAATGGTGTCCTCGTCGTGCTCGACAACCAGCACGGTGTTGCCCAGGTCGCGCAGTTGCTTCAGCGCGTGGATCAGCCGGTTGTTGTCGCGCTGGTGCAGGCCGATTGAGGGCTCGTCGAGCACGTAGAGCACGCCGCGCAACTTGGAGCCGATCTGCGTCGCCAGGCGGATGCGCTGCCCTTCGCCGCCGGAAAGCGTCGCCGCGTTGCGGTCGAGCGAGAGATAGTTGAGGCCGACGGCGCACAGGAATTCGATCCGTTCGATGATCTCCCGGCGAAGGCGCTCGGCCAGCAGCGCTTCGCGCGCCGTAAAGCTGAGTTCATAGGCCGCCTGCAGCGCGCGATTCAGCGGCAGCGCGGTGAAATCGGCAATGGACAGCCCGCCGATCTTCACCGCCAGCGACTCCGGCCGCAGGCGCTTGCCGCGGCACACCGGGCACGGCGTCGCCGACATGAACGTCATCATGTATTCGCGGTAGCCGTCGCTGCGGGCCTCTTCGATGCTGTCGCGCAGGTATTGCAAGATGCCGTGAAACCCGGTGCGCGGCGCTTCGCCCTTCGGCGGGCCGTAGACCAGGATGTGCTGCTGCTTGGCCGGAAGATCTTCGAATGGCGTCCTCAGGTCGATATCGTAGCGGTCTGCCGCCAGATGGATGAGCCGGAGCAGATACTGCGATGCCGAGCCCGGGCCGAGACCGCCGTCGAACAGCGGCTTCGACCAGTCGGAGATCACCTTGGCCGGATCGAGATCGTAAAGCGACCCGAGGCCGTGGCACTCGGGGCACGCGCCGAACGTCGAGTTGAACGAGAAGCTGCGCGGCTCCAGCTTAGGCACGTCGAGCCCGCAATCCGGGCAAGCCATCGAGGAGGAAAACAGCTGCTCTTCGGCGCCCGCCATGGCAACCAGCACCAGCCCATTGGCCAGTTGCAGCGCCTTGGCCACGGCCTGATCGAGACGCCTCTCGACCGAAGGTTTGCCGGGAGATCGGGCCTCGGAGGATCCGAAAACCGTGGGTGCCCCATCCTTGCCGCGCGCTCCAGCGGCAAGGGCGGGATGATCTTTGAGCAAAATGCGGTCGACCACCGCTTCGATGGTGTGGTTCTTGCGCCGGTCGAGCTGCACCCCTTCTGAAAGATCGCGCATCTCGCCGTCTACCCGTGCGCGAAAACCCTGCTGATCCAGCTGGTCGAGCAACTCCTTGAACTCGCCCTTGCGCCCACGCACGATCGGCGCCATCACGGTCACGCGCTCGCCCGTCCCCAATTGCAGGATGCGCTGCACGATCTGGTCGGCGGTCTGCCGCGAGATAGGCCGGCCGCAGTTGGGGCAGTGCGGCGTGCCCACCGACGCATACAACAGTCGCAGGTAGTCGTATATCTCGGTGATCGTGCCCACGGTCGAGCGCGGGCTGCGGCTGGTGGTCTTCTGCTCGATCGAGATAGCCGGGCTCAAACCCTCGATGGAATCGACGTCCGGCCGCTCGATTTGATCTAAAAACTGCCGCGCATACGCCGATAAGGTCTCCACATAGCGCCGCTGTCCCTCGGCGTAGATGGTGTCGAAGGCCAACGAGCTCTTGCCCGAACCGGAAAGGCCCGTAACCACCGTGAGCGTGTTGCGGGGAATGCGGACGTGGATATCGCGCAAATTGTGCTGGCGCGCCCCGCGCACCGAGATGTGAGTAATGGGCATGGATGTGGCAATCGTTGGAGCGGCGGGGGTTTTGGCCTGCGATCGTCCGTTACCGAAGTTCCATGGCGGCCGTCGTTCCGAACCAAAACGACGGCACCCTGGGGGTATTCTAGTAGGCAATAGAAACGGGGGTCAACGCAGGCCAGTCTTCTGCGAGAATCGGAAGAGCGCATCTGAACTGATTGGAGCTCCGTTCGATGGAACGCGGGTGCGTTCGAAGCCGGCATTCGGGATGGTCGCTCGTCTCGGCGCAAGCCGGGATTTCAATTAGATCTATCTCATCGAGCGATGGTCGAATAAGGCTCTCAAGATGATGATGGAATTCAAGGCGGATTAGATGTTGGACCTAACTATGTTGATTGCGGCGTCAGCCGGTTCGTTGGCCTTCGGCGTACTGGCGGCTTATGGAGTCTTTCGCGCCGGCTTTGCCTTGATGCGGCCGCAGATTCAGGCGCCCGCTGTCAAGCCTCGCCCCGAAGTAGCCGGCGCCTCCTAAGAAAGCGGCCTTGGTTCGGCGCTCCGATTTTGCCGAAATGCGCTTCATGGCCCGCTGAAAATAGCCCGGAAAGAGCAATGAGTGTCAGGGCACGAGTCTACTCGTGCCGTACACGCTTCCTTTCAACGTGCGCTTCAGCCCCTGCGGGGCAATTCGTCGCCTTCAGTTCTGCGGAGTGTTTTGCTGCTGCTGCTGCATCTGCTGCTGAATCATCTGCTGGCGTTCCTGCATCATCCGCTGGCGCTCTTCCAGCAACTGCTGCGGAGTGCGCGGAAAGCCGCCGGGAAAGCCCGGCCGGATCGGCGGCTGGACTTGCTGCTGATCGTCGGCATCGTTGTCCCCCGAATCGTCGTCGCCGCTATTGTCGTCGCCCTGGTTGGCGTTGGGCGCCTGCGAGCCGGTATCGGCGCGGCGTACGCTGAGCAGAATTTGCCGCGGAGTGCCTTCGCCCAGATCGCCAACCATGATCACGTTGTAGCCGGCCCCCTGCAGGAGCTGCGAAAGTACGTCGCGCGCCGGCGCCGGACCATAGATGCCAAAGATTCGCTGGTCGCCGGTCATGCCCTCCACTTTCGCGCCCGTAGCCACGGAAACGTCCTTCAGAATCTGCTGCAGGCTCGAGTTGGCGGCGTCGATGCTTAGGCCATGGCTATCCCAGGTCACCATTGGCTGGCCCGGCTTTTCATTGATCGGCCACTGGGGCGTCTCGGCCGAGGGCTGGGCTGCGCCGTTATTCGCGGCCGGCTCCGCTGCCGCAGTTTCGGCCGGTTCCGGCGCCTGCTGCAGAGCCGGGCGCGCTGCACCGGGTCGAACGCGCGTCTGTGGCCGCATGCTCTGCGCCGGCGCAGGGGCCTGTGTTTCGGGCGGCATCTCCTGCGCCACCAGCCGTTGCGCGGCCGGCGCCGCCAGCAGGGCCGCAACCGCGATGGCCAGCGGATGCATCCAACGGATTGGCCGATTCTCGTGCGTAGCCGATTCTCCCATTCCCTGGGATTCGCGACATCGGATGACCGCTTCGCCCCTCGTGCCGGAAGCGGCCATCCGTTGTTGCTCCTGTGTACTAGACTAGCAGTGGCTCGCAGACGCTCATCAGGTTTTTTGCCATGAGCCTGGCGGCCGGAGAGGATGCG
>JASHTH010000494.1 GCA_030040655.1 Acidobacteriaceae bacterium
CGATTGAGGATGGCGACATCGGGGACCCGGAAGTTCGTCGGCGAAACCTGCACACGCAGCTCAGGGCGGACCTTGATGTTCCAATCCTTTGCGTGCTGCGCAAACCAAAGTTCAATTGCGTGCTGCCACGCCGAATGATCGTCCTGTCCCATCGGCCGCTCCTCAATCAGCCCGTCAACATACTCCGCGTCCGGCTCGTAGGACGTGCGCAGATAGACCTCGACAGGAACTCGCGCGAATTGGGGCGAAGCAGCCATCGTCACTCCGTGAGCTTCATTTTACGCCGGGGTGGAAGAAGACGCTCTATTTCGCGACCTGGACGACAGCGCGCCCCGCGTTCATCCGCTTCAGCAGAACGGGAACGCCGAACGCCAGTCCCGCCACAATGGCCGTCGAGGCGAGATCGTTGCGGTAGAAGGGAATGCCGGCGACATAGCACTCCCAGAGGCCCGCCAGCGTTTGTGGGTATCTGGGGTTGCCGGGCCACGACGCGTAGTTCGAGATCAACCAGAACGCCGTCGGCCCCAGCAAGACCCCGGCGCCGACGCGCCAGAACGTCGTCTTGCTTTTCAGCAAGATCCAGCCCAGGGCAGCGCCCGCGATGTACCAGATCCAGGTGGGAATATAACCCTGCCAATGAAAAGGATAGTGATAGACGAAGGTCGTGAGCAGATAATCCGAAACCACCAGAGCGCCGAGAGGGACGAGCATCTCGCGCCACGGACGCCGCGCTCCGAAGTAAAGCAGGGCGCCGGTGACCGCGGTGAAGTTCATCAATCCGGCGTGGGGCGCCAGCGGCGGAATGAAACGGCTGAGCACGCCGATCAAAAGGAGCAGATATGCAGCCATGAACACCTCGTTGGCAAATCATCCGAGCAAGCGCTCGACGGCAAAAGGCTGTGCAACGCTCAGACCATTCTGCGGTTCAAGCACTGCGGGGTCAATACGGGCTATTTTACATGGCAAACAAGAGCTTCCACGTGACTGAAATTGGGAGCCCTCTGCCGCCAGTCACCCTCGCAGCAGCCGATACGTCGGGTGCATCAACCCCGTTGGCGGATAAAGCTCCTCACCCACGGCGACGAATCCCAGCTTGAGCAAGACATTCCCGGAGCGGTGGTTGAGCGGATGGTGCGCAGCAAAGAGCGCCTCAACCTCGAGCGCACCAAACGCATGGTCGATGACAGCCCGAGCCGCCTCCGTCGCAATTCCCCGCCTCCAAAACGATGGCAGCAGATGATATCCCATTTGATAGCTGCGCCCATTAGAGCGGTTCCACAATAACTGTACCCAGTCTCGGCTGTTGCTGAAGGTGGCTCTTTCTTGAGGAAAGAGCCACTTGGCCTCCGTGGCTCCGGGGTGCAGCAATTGTGGAACCGCTGTAGTCGGTGCCGGATGCTCTCGCGGCCGCAACCCGGCGCAGCCGCCGAATTGACCGCTTTCGAGAAGAAAGAAGGGCCAGTATTGAATGTGGATGTCGCGCATGCGCTCAATCTCCTGCGCAAGGCGCGCTTTCACGCGATCCGGCTCGATCGGACCTCCCATCAACGCCATCACGTCGGAGTCGCCCCATAATTCAGCCGCAAGAGAAAGGTCGTCTTCGCGCCAGCAACGGAATCCGAGACGAGCGGTGGTAAGGAAAAAGTCCATTGCAGGGATCCGCAGAGCGCGAGTCGAGTCTTCAGTCCCTCAACTGCAGGCGATCGAGGAGCGGAAACACGAAAAAGGCAATGACCGAATTGCCGATGGCGATGTAGAGCTGCGTCATCCAACTCCACTCGAGACTCAGTCCCAACAGAAACCGGTAAACAAAAAGATAAATGGAGCTGGAAAGCAGCGAGAGGGCAAAATTCAGCACGATGCGAATGGCGCTGTTCTCGACGTCGACGCGAATTCCCACCGACGCGGCTAGGAATCCGCAGACGGTCTTGGCAATCCCGTTAATGCCGATGGCGTGGCCGGTCAGCGCATCTTCAAACAGTCCCAATACCGCACCCATCAGCGTTCCCTGGATGGGGCTTCGCCGTCCCAATGCGAAGTAGACGGTGACGACCAACGGCAGATCGAACCAGGCGTACCGGCCTACTACGCGCGGCAACCAGGCTTGCAGCACCAAGGCCGTCAAAGGAATCAGCCCATAGACCAGGATCGGGTAACGGCGAACCTCCATGTCGTGGCGGGAGATTGCGCCCACTCTGGCCATGGTCACGGGTTCCTCTGCGGCTTGGGCTCGGAGTCGGGCTGACTGGCACTTTGACCGGAAGCGGGCTGAGATCCGGCGGTCGAATCGGCCTGGCTCGCAGTACGGCTGACCGGAGCAGAAGTCTTTTCCGCCTGCGCCTTGGGCTTGTCGCCGGCCGCCGCCGCGGTCGGAGCGTCGGGCGCCGCGCCCGGCGAGAAACGGTCGGGATGGATGGGCTTGAGAGGCTTGGCGGGAGCAACTACGAGAAGCGATGGCTGCGGCGCGTTGGGATCGACCGGCTTGGGCGGCGCGTTGGGATCGGTGAGCCCCGGCAGGCGCTCGGCCATGATGGTGGAGGCCTTTCTCTGCTCGTCGAGCGCTGCCGCCTCGGCGCCCTTGAGCGTCTCGCTGGTGGCCAGATCGTTTTGCTCCTGTGGCGAGAAGCGCGGCTGCATGGAGGTAATCACCAGCACTTCATCCAAGCGGTCAAGGTGCGCGGCGGGTTTGACCATAATCTCGATAAATCCGTCCCGGTCCGGGTCGGGCACCACCTTTTCCACCTCGCCGACGGGCAGGCCGCGGGGGAAGATCTGGTCGCCGCCTGCCGTGAGGACTTTTTCGCCGGGCTGGATGCGCTTGTCGGCGAGCAGATCGACGATTTGCAGACGACCGTCGGCGTTGCCGCGCAGGATGCCGCGAATACGCGTCGTCTCCAGGATCACGCCCGCGCCGCTGTTCTGGTCATTGATGGCCAGCACCTGCGCGGAGTGGCGAAACACCTCGCGCACCTTGCCGACAATGCCGTCCGGCGTAATCACCGCCATATCGCGCTCCAGCTTATCCGCCGATCCCTTGTCGATATAGAAAACCCGGGAGAGGTTGGAACCGCCGGTTCCGAAGACCTGCGCGGCCTGCGTGGCGTAGAGATACTTCTGCTGGAAGCCCATGAGCGATTCAAGGCGCTGGCCCTCCTTGGCGTCTTCGAGCAGCGCCGCCTGTTCCAGCCGCAGGCGGTCGATGGTCTGCTGCAGTTGCTGGTTTTCCGCATGCGTACGGCGCAGGTCAAAGTAGTTCTGCCACAGGCCCAAGACCAGGAGCCGCGAAGAATGGATGAACCGTTCCGGCGGCGAGACGAGCGCGGTGGCCCACAGGCGAATCAGTCGCACGCCCTCGCCGTCCTGCATGCCCAGCGTGTTGCGGCCAGAACCCGTGCGGCGGACCTGCACCGCAAGCCCGATCATCTGCGCCACCAGGATGGTGAGCAGCACCAGGTAGTTCCGATAGCGGGCGAAGAAGGATTCCATACCGCAGAAGCAGGGACTAAGGGACGAGGGTCTCGGGACTAAGGAATCCTAATTTTTCGGGGTCGCCTAAACGGATCGCCGATGCGAACTTAGTCCCTCAGTCCCTTAGTCCCTAACCCCTCAGTCAATTTTGATCTTGCGCAGCAGCCGAAAGTCGGAAAGCATTTTGCCGGTGCCGAGCACCACCGAGGCCAGCGGGTCGTCCGCCACCGAGACCGGCAATCCCGTCTCTTCGCGGATGCGCTTGTCGAGGTTCTTGATCAGCGCCCCGCCGCCGGTAAGTACGATGCCGCGATCGGAGATGTCGGCGGAGAGCTCGGGCGGCGTGCGCTCCAGGGCCACGCGGATGGCGTTCATGATGACGGCGATGCACTCGCCGAGCGCTTCGCGAATCTCGCTGTCGTCGATAGTGATCGTCTTGGGCACGCCTTCAATCAGGTTGCGGCCCTTGATCTCCATCTCCAGCGGCTTGTCGAGCGGGAAGGCCGAGCCGATCTCCATCTTGATGTGCTCGGCCGTGCGCTCGCCGATGAGCAGATTGTACTTGCGCTTGAGATAGTTGGTGATGGCCTCGTCCATCTGGTTGCCGGCCATGCGCACCGAGCGCGAATAGACGATACCGGAGAGCGAAATGACTGCAATATCCGTAGTGCCGCCGCCGATGTCGACCACCATGTTGCCCGAGGGCTCGGTGATGGGCAGCCCGGCGCCGATAGCCGCTACCATGGCCTGCTCGACGAGATAGACCTCGCTCGCCTTGGCGCGATAGGCCGAGTCCTCGACTGCGCGCTTCTCAACCTGGGTAATCTCGGAAGGCACGCCGATGACGATCCGCGGATGCACCAGCATCTTGCGGTTGTGCGCCTTCTGGATGAAGTAGTTGAGCATCTTCTCGGTGACTTTGAAGTCGGCGATCACGCCGTCTTTCATGGGCTTGATGGCCACGATGTTGCCGGGCGTGCGCCCCAGCATCTCCTTGGCGTCCTTGCCCACGGCTTCCACTTCGCCGGTGTTTTTGTTGATGGCGACGATGGAGGGCTCGTTGACGACAATGCCCTTACCGGCCGCGTAAACGAGCGTGTTGGCGGTGCCGAGATCGATCGCCAGGTCGCTGGAAAACATGCTGAAAAGCGAACGCAGGCTATGTGACCGCGAGGGGCGGAGGGGGTATCCGTTCACAGACATTTGAAGCTGATTCGAACCTCAGCCATTATTGTACGGCCAAACTGCCTCGCTGCGTCTGCACACAAAGTAACGCAGTCGCAAGCCCCTGACTCAATGCGGTAAACTCAGGTGTTTGCGCCACGAACTTGCCGGTTCGGGAGACGGCGGCGCAGGAGGAAATTCCCATGGCTACTTCGACGATCCGCGAGACAGCATCCGGAGCGACGGTTCAAATGCCGCAAGGCGGAAGAAATGCGCCGGTCCCGGAGTATTTGAATCTCATCGGCGGCGAATGGCTGCCG
>JASHTH010000495.1 GCA_030040655.1 Acidobacteriaceae bacterium
ATCAGCGGCGTTACGATGTCCTTGGCCTTGGTCAGCGGCGACTCGGCGATCAGCAGCGCCCTGCCCTCGGGCGTGGTGGGGTCGGCCATGCGCGTGTACATCTGCTTGCGCGCGGCCTCCCAGTAGGGCGGCATGGCGTCAAGCAGCGTGATCAGGTTCGACGGCGCGACGATGGCGACCGCCGCCGCATAGACGTCGGGCGTGAACGCCACGCCGGCCAGCGTCGCATAGCCGCCATACGATCCGCCCGCGATGCCGACGCGTTTCGGATCAACCGTCCCATCGGCAATCAGCGCCTTCACGCCCCACGTCAAATCGTCCTGCATCTTGCGGCCCCACTCGCCGTTGCCCGCATTCAGGTACTTCTTGCCGTATCCGGTCGAACCGCGGAAGTTCGGCTGCAGCACCGCGTAGCCGCGATTGGCGAAGAACTGCGCGAACGTGTCATAACCGTAGGAGTCGCGGCCCCATGGCCCGCCGTGCGGCCACAGGATCAACGGCAGATCCTTCGCCGGCAGTCCTTTGGGTAGCGTAAGATAGGCGGGGATTTCGAGTCCGTCCGACGAATTGAAGTGATACGGTTTGCGCTCGGAAAGCGACTCGCGCGGCAGCTCCTCGCGAATGCGGTACTGCAGCGCGAGCGTCTTCGCCTTGCGATTCCAGAGGTACGTCTCGCCCGGTTCGGTATCGCTCGTCGCGTTCACGATCCAGATCTTCTCATCCTTCGACCGCGCGCCGAAGTTGATCTCCTTGCCCGGCAGTTTTCTCTCCAGCCACTTGTACTCGGCTTCGAATCTCTTGTCAGGGAAGTAGCGCCGGTAGCGGTAGTCTTCGTAAGTCGTGAAAAAAATATGATGGTCGACGTCGGACGTCTCCACACCGCCGAGATCCACACGTTTCTCCGGGTCGTTCTCGACAAAGGTCGTGGCGCCGCTCGCCGGATCGATCCGCTCAAGCTCGCTCAAATCGAGCGCGCCCTTGTTCGTGATAAGGTACGCTTGCTTGTTCGAGGAGTCGAAACCCGAGACGCCGCACTCTTCGAGCACCGTGCAGCCGTAGATCGGCTGGAAGCCCTCCTGATCGACGCGCAGAATCTCGGTGTCGCCGGCCGGAGTGGTGCGCTCGGCCATGCGCAGGTTGCCGTCGTTGTCGAATTCCCAGCCCTCAATGCGCTCGGTGTTCTTGCGCAGCAAGGTCTTCTCGCCGGTGGAGATGTGCAACTCATACAGGTCGTGCCACTGCTTGTCGCGGTCGTTCAGGCCGATGTAGAGGATATCCGGCTTGGCGCGCGGCGCCGCATAGATGAAGGTGCGGACGCCCTTCAGGTTGGTCAGCGCGCGCGTAGTCGGCACGCCGGTCTTGGCATCGGGCGCGGCAGTAGGGTCGATCGCGTAGACATTGAAGTTCTCGTCGCCGCCTACGTCTTGCGAGTAGAGGATGTACTTCGAGTCGCGGCTCCAGAAATAGGCGCGGATCGGCCGCGTCGCCTCCGCGCTCATCGGCCGCGCGGCGCTGAACGGCTCGTCGGCCTTCTTCACCCAGATGTTGCGCGTGCCCTTGTAGGGCTTGAGAAACGACAGATACTCCCCGTCGGGCGAAATCTGCGCGCCGGCAATCTGGATTTCGCCGAAGAAAAGCTGGCGGTCGATCAGCGGCGGCTGCTGTGCATGCGTGGTGATCGGTACAAGGGTCGAGAACAGCGTGAAGGCAATAGCGGCGAGCGTTTTCATGGGAGCTCCGTGCAGAGATCAGGTCTCTTGGGAAGCTTACCTCAATTCCGCCGCGACTCCCCCCTCCGCGCCGGTCGTTACAGGCTACTTGCTGTCGTTGCCGGTCAACCGGAAGGTGATCGTTCCCCAGAACAACCTGGCTCTCATCTGTACGGGCAGGTGCCGTTCGTCGTCGGTATACCAGATCCAAATGTTGCCGCGATTCTTTACCACCCCAGCCTCGGCCGTGGGTTGCACGCGAATCGTTTTGAACGTACCCAGCGGAGTCTTCACTTCCTCGCGGCCCTCCACCTTCATGGTCACAATCACCGTGTGGAGCGCGTCTACGACCGGTATCAGAAAGCTCTTCCCAACTTCCATGGGCTGCGACGAAGCATAGAAGATGCCGGAGAGCAGATCCGTCAGGCAGCTCGAGATCGGCACCTCGACATGCTTGCTTTGCCCCTTGACCATGTTCTTTTCGTCGAGGATGGACTTCGATTCCCCATAGTCGATGCGCAGCGTGGAGTTGATCTGCCGGCGACCCTCGACGGTCTGCTTGTCGAACTCGTAGGAGCAGCCTTTGGCGCGGTCGAAGGTGGACTGAAAGCGGTCGCTGACGTGAAAGATGAGGTTGATGGCGCCGGTGGTGTCGGCGCTGGCGCTGATGCGCTCGCGGTCGCCTGTGTCTTCGAAGTGAACCACGGCCGTGCCGGCGGGAAATACGCGCCAATCGACCGCGTAGGTCAAGGTTTGCTTTTGCGGAAAGACGAAACCGGACTGCGGCGGTGCGAGCAGCGGAATCGTCTGGCCCCCAGCCGCGGCGGCCAGCGCGAAGGAACAACTGAGGAAGAGGGGATTCGTCCGCATCTTCAATGGTGGGCCGGCTCCTTGGAGGTTGGACTGTTCGGGGCCTGGAGCGACTACCGCCGTCCGTTGAAAAAGATGTCGAGAGCAGAGCGCAGCAAAAGCAGACAAAAGTACAGAAGTGCGGACCCTAAAACAGCATTGTACTCGCGGTGCTTGAAATACAAGGCCGGAGAAAAGCCGCCGGTGTTCGCCGAGGAGACTCCCTGGTAACGTCGCCCGGCGGGGATCAGCCGCGGAACGCGGCGAGAATACTCGTCGTACTCGGGAAATGTCGCGCGCAGGAATCGCTCTTCCGACGCGATGACCGGGACGTAGACCACAAGAAAACCCAACGCCAGAACCAGCGCCACCAGCCAACTGAGCAGCGCCAGCGCAAATCCCGCGGCAATGAGCATGGAGCCGAGGTAAAGCGGGTTGCGCATGTAAGCGTAGGGTCCTGTGGTGGTGAGTTCGCGATTCTTTTTCACCGTGCCGGCCGAGTAGCCGCGCAGCCATAGCCCGGGTGCAACCAGCGCGACGCTCCAGCCCACCGCGGCGTAATTCGGAGCGCGGCGAACGAGCTCGAAGAGATAAAGAGCCGCAACCAGGAACCCTACCGGCACGCGGATGCGGCGGGCAATGCGCTGCCACCGCGCGGCCCACGCGGGAGGCGTCGAGGCAGGCTGCAGCGAACCTGGCTGCGTTCCCGTTGCCTGCGCGGCATTGCTTGTCCGCGAAGGAACGTCGGGAGAGTGGGCTTGATCGCTCATCGCGCCGCGACCTCGCCCAGCAGCTCGTCGGCCGCATGCAAAACATCTTCCGGCGTGATGGTCAACATGCCGGCCTCGGGTGCGTGGTGGCGGGAATGATCGCGCCGGCTTTCGGCGCTGCGCAGCACTTTGAACGGCGCACCGAACGGACCATTGCGGCCGGGATCGGTCGGGCCGAAGATTCCCACCACTGGCTTGCCCAGAGCGCAGGCCAGATGCAACGGGCCGGTGTCTCCGGCGACGGCCAGCCGGATGCGCCGCGTGAGCGCAATCAGTCGGTCGAGCGGGCAGGCGAGCGCCACGGCCGAGCCACGCGTTTCGCGCGCGATGAATTGCGCCAATTCCTCCTCGCCGGGACCTGCGTTCACCAGCACGCGAAAGCCGCGCCGGATCAACCCTGCCGCAACCTCGGCATAGCGCTCCACCGGCCAGCGTTTGGCGCCCCAACCAGCGCCGGGATTGATGAGGGCAATGGACCGCGCGCTTTCCTGCCGCAGCCATTCGTCGCACCAGCTCTCGGCTGCGTTGCTCGTGGGCAGCCAGCATTCGGCCGCACCTAGCGCATCGCCGGCAACGGCCGCAGCCAACTCGATGTCCTGCTCGATCACGTGCACGCCCCGAACCGCGACGTGTTCGCCGAAGATCCATCGCGCAGCGAACTCGCGCGGACTGGCTTCGCCGATGAGCCGGGGACTGCCGGCCATGCGACCGATGGCCGCCGAGCGCACCGCGCCTTGCATATCCAAGACGGCGTCATATCCGGCGCCGCGCAGCGCCCTTCGCAATTCCCCAAGCTCGTGAAGGGTCTTGCCGCTCAGCGGACTTCGTCCCCATTCTTTTGTCGGCGCCAGGTAGATGCGGTCCACGACAGGCTGCTCGGGGCCGCGGCCGCCGCAGGCGCACACCGGATCGTCCGCCGCGAGCAACGGACGCCAACGCGGCTCGACGACCCAGTCAATCGTCCATTGCGGGTGCGCCATGCGCAGAGCCGTTACCGCCGGCAACGCGTGCAGAATGTCGCCCATGGCGCCAAGACGGACAATGAGCAGACGAAAGTTGGACGGCGCTCGCAAGGTTCGATTTTCTCATAGGGTTGGACGATCTGTGCCGGCCGCGAGACGACGCGCCAGCCACTCCCCCACGCCGGCTTCGTCTTCGACCTCGATCTTCAGTCGGGCCGTCAACAAGGGCAAAGAGTCCGGAAGCACGCCCAGAAAAGGCTCCAGGCGAACTTTATCTTTTTCGGTCGTGATGAGAGTAACGGCTCCGGCGGCTTGCGCAGCGGACACCAGGCTTGTCACGTCGGCAATGTTATAGCGGTGATGGTCGCGAAATGCGATTCGCGTTGCCACGCGCAGTCCTCCCGATTCGAGCCCGCGAAAAAACTGCTCCGACCGGGCAATTCCGCAGAACGCGGCAACAGGACCCCTCACGGCGGGGACTTCCATCCTCCGGCGAATTCGCCACAACGTTCCCCTCCAACCGCACCGCCGCAATTCGGCTTCGAGCTCCGTCTCTTCGGACGGAATGGCGACGACGTCAGCGCGGCGAATCGCCCTTCGCGGCTCGCGCAGATTGCCCGCGGGAAGAAGACGGTCGTTCCAGTCCCCTCGACTCAGTATGACGATGTCGATGTCGCGGAATAGCTGACGATGCTGAAAGCCGTCGTCGAGCAAGTGCACGGCCTGCATCGTCGCGGGCTCCCTCTTTTCTCCATCGGCTTCGGCCAGCAGACCGGCATCGTATCTCCCCAGCGCCACATACACCGGCACGCCCGCTTCGCGCGCAATCAGCATCGGCTCATCGCCAAAAACCTCCGCCGTTCCCTCCGGCCGCACCCGCGCGGCCTCGCGGCTACGACGGCCGTATCCGCGCGAAAGCACGTCCACATCAAAGCCGCGAGTCGAAAGCAGCCCGGCCAGCGTGATCGTCAACGGCGTCTTGCCCGCGCCGCCGGCCGAAAGGCTGCCGATGCTGATGACCGGCCAAGCGAGGCGGCACACTCTTTCCAGTCCTGTGCGAAGCCGAAATTCGCGCAGCGCGAGCGCCAGCCGGTAGGCCGGAACGAGCGGCAGCAAGAGCC
>JASHTH010000496.1 GCA_030040655.1 Acidobacteriaceae bacterium
GGTGAAAATGCTGCTTCTCCTGCATTGATGACCTGGATTCTAGAATGACCTCCGTTTTTTGAGGAGTTCCTTCGCCTCTAGTAAACTGGGATGGACGGTTGTTCATTCAATCCCCGTTTTTCATAGCCCCCGTCTCATAGGAGGAGATTCAGATGGAAGAGATTGTCAAGAAGGCCAAAGCACCGGCCCGGCCCCGCAAAACTGCAGCCAAAAAGACTGCTGCCGCTCAAGAAACTGCTGCTCACCCCAACGGAACCGCCCACTCGAACGTGACCGAGATCCGGCCCTCCCACGACCAGGTTGCCCAGCTTGCCCATCGCTATTGGGCCGAGCGCGGGCACCAGCACGGCCATCACGTAGAGGATTGGCTGCGCGCCGAACAGGAACTTCGCGGTAAAGCCTCGTAACTGCCGCAATTTGAAAAGCTTACGCTCCATCTTGACGGAGCTGCCAGACCGTTCGACTCTGAAGACGAAATCGAACTCCGCGTGTTGGCTTGCGCAATCCGCTTGCCGCAGGGAGCGTCTATGTCACACCCCGGCGATGTGAGCCGCCGCACAGTTCTGCGCGGCGCCGCGCTGGGATTGGCTGCGCTCGCTTCGGGAGCCGAGAGTGTGCTCGGGGCAGGGGCACCGGAGCCGCCCAACATCGTCTTCATCCTGGCCGACGACCTCGGCTATGCCGACGTGGCCTGCTACGGCAGGCCCGATCTGCGCACGCCGAATGTCGATCGGCTTGCGGAGCGAGGCGTGCGCTTTCTGCAGGCCTACGCCAACTCGGCGGTCTGCTCGTACGGCTCGCTTTATTGCAGTGGGGTCTTGGCTACGTCGCGCGTCGACTCCCATGCGATCTGTCGCCACCTGCCCTCGCGCCTTTCGTAGACGGTGAGAAAAAATATATCCACGTCGAAGGCGTCCGGCCTGACCCGCGTGTCCTTGACGCGCACGGCGTATTCTCCGTTGAGAACGACGCTCGAGTCGCCTTCGCCCTCGACGCGCGCGTTCTCATCCATGAGCCTCCATGAAATGTAGTGCAACTCGCCGGAGCGGATCGCGGCCAGAAAGCTCGCCTTCGTGTCGACTTTGCCGCTGGCATGAACGTAAGTGAGGTTATCATCCAGAATCCGATCCAGCGCACCCGTGTCCGAGCGGTCCAGCGCCTCTACGCGCGCCGCTTCCATTCGGAGCACTTGCTTGACCGCGTCGTCACTCGGCGAGCTCGGCGGCCGCGCTTGGGTCGCCGCGCCTGCAAGCAGCAGAGGAATGAGCAACCCGACCATTCGCATTGACCCCTCCTTTTGGCTTCGCCGCGATGCTTCACCACGCCCGAGTCATTCAATCGAACGGGCCGCCAGACTCAGCTCTTTTCCGAGCTCGCCCACCACGCCTTGGCAAACTTCCAGTGAATGTAGACCGAGTGGTTCAAGTGCAACAGCAGCCCCTCGCGGCCATCGAGAAAGCCTAGCCGGAAGAAGTAGTTGTAGATGAAAGTGGCGGCCGGATTCAGCACTGCGTTCCAGACAAAGACCGGAAACGACCGGCTGTTGCGCCCCGACTTGTGCAGCAGCCCGCCGATTTCCGTACTGTAGCGGTTCATGTGCTCGAGATAGCTGTTCAGGTCGGGGTAGGCATAATGCAGCAGGTCGTGCTTCAGCCTGCCTGCCGGCCCGGCAAACTGCGGCGTGCTGTGCGGCCCCACGCCTTCGCTGAGCCGCGCCGCCCCGCGGCGGAAAAGCCGCAACTTTCGGTCGGGATAGAAGCCGCCATGCCGCATCCACCGGCCCAGGATCAGGTTCAACCGTGGAATCCAGTACGCTGCGTATTTCGGCTCGCCCGCCAGCAGTTCTTGAATCTCCTTCTGCAAATCGGGCGACAGCACCTCGTCGGCGTCGAGGAGTAGCGTCCACTCCGACGTGCACAGGTCCAGGGCCACGTTCTTCTGCTCGCCATGCCCGCCAAAGGCGTGGTAGCTCGCCTTTGCGCCGAACGACTGCGCAATCTCGATCGTCCGGTCATTCGATCCCGAATCCACGACGACGATCTCGTCGGCCCAGCGAACGCTTTCCAGGGTGCGCGGCAGGTTCGCCTCCTCGTTCATCGCGATCATGGCCACCGAGAGCGTGTTGCGCATCGATGGCAGAATAAATGAGCCGCCGTTTATCGGCTTGAACGCCCTGCCGGCCAGCTTCGGTTCGAACGACGATGGATTCCCTCGGTGACCGCGGTGCTCGCGATTGTGGCGTGCCGATTGGACTGCCGGAAAGAATCCTGATCTCGACGATAAATCACGAAAAATCAGCAGCTTAAATGTTTCAAACCGCCTTGCTGGAACGCCCCTTAAACCGGTAAAATAAAGCTATCGCCCGCGGACCCGGCCTCGCCTTCACCGGAACCCTCCAGACGCCCCTCCGCCGAGCGAAACACATCTATGGCCGACAACAGAAATCCGCAGCTCCCGCTCGACGGAGGAACTCCGCCCGACGGCGGCTCCAATCTCGTTCCCATCAATATCGAAGAAGAGATGCGCCGGTCGTATCTCGACTACTCGATGTCGGTGATCATCGGGCGGGCGCTGCCCGACGCGCGCGACGGCCT
>JASHTH010000497.1 GCA_030040655.1 Acidobacteriaceae bacterium
GTGAGCTTCGAGACGGCATCGCTGATCTTTGAAGATCCATGGATTCTTTCGTTGAAGGATAGCTTGCATGAAGATGCCGAAGAGCGGTTCAATGCGCTGGGGGAGATTGCGCCTGGATTGGTGCTCTTCGTCGTCTTCACATGGCGTGAGAAAGATGGGCACGAGAAGATCCGCCTGATTTCCGCGCGAAAGGCTTCTGTTTATGAAAAGAAAACCTATGAAGGAGCTCGCCGCCGCGCAGAGGCGGGACATCGCGGCTCTCGCCGCAAAAAGCGAGACCGAGATTGACTTCTTCGATATGCCGGAGGTGCGCGACTGGTCGGGAGCGGAAGTCGGCCGGTTCTATCGTCCTCTCAAGCGGCCTGTGACTATCCGCCTGGACTCCGACGTAATCGACTGGCTGAAAAGCTACGGCCGAGGCTATCAGACAAAAGCGAACCTGCTGCTGCGCCACGCCATGGAAGCGAACCGGGCAGCGCCGCGCGCGCGACGTCGAGTCGGCTGAGCGCCCATGAAACGCGTTCTGCTTTCCTGGAGTAGCGGCAAAGACAGCGCCTGGGCGCTGCATGTGCTGCGCCAGCAACCTGAGCTCGAAATCGCCGGCCTGCTCACCACCCTGAATTCCGAGTTCGATCGCGTGGCCATGCATGGCACGCGGCGCGCGGTGCTGGAAGCGCAGGCAGCGGCGACACGGCTGCCGCTGTGGATCGTGCCGCTGCCATGGCCTTGCTCCAATGATGTTTACGAACAACGGATGAACGACGCGTGCTGGCGCGCCATAGACGAACATATCGATGCGATTGCCTTCGGCGACCTGTTTCTCGCGGATGTGCGCGCTTATCGCGAGCAGAAACTGAAGGGCACGGGACTTGAGCCGCTCTTTCCCTTGTGGGAGCTGCCGACCGACAAACTGGCGCGAGAGATGATCGATGCCGGCCTGCGCGCGAAGGTCGTTTGCGTGGATACGAAGCAGCTCGACGCACCCTTCGCCGGGCGCGAATTCGATACGGATTTTCTCCGCGATCTTCCGCGGGAGATCGACCCCTGCGGCGAGCGCGGCGAGTTTCACACCTGCGTCTACGCGGGGCCGATGTTTGCCGAGCCGGTGCAACTCGTGGCCGGGCAAGTTGTGAATCGCGATGGGTTCGTGTTTGCGGATTTCGGGGTTGCCAATCAGCCCGGATCGTTTGCGTCATCCCACCCTTTTCGCAATGAACGCGAAAAGGATGGGGCACCCTAGGTGAAGGAAAACCCTCGCTGCTAACTTGTCGCCTTGGTGATGAACTCCGCCAAATCGTCGCGCAGCCTGTGCAGCGCGTCCACGTTCAGATAGATCATGTGGCCCGAAGGGTAATAGCCGAAGTGCACGTTGCCGCGCAGGTTTGGGTCGAGCGCCATATGCGAAAGGTCGAACTCGGTGGCGAAGAACGGCGTGGCCAAGTCGAAGTAGCCATTGGCTGAAAACACCTGCAGGTGCGGATTCTTGCGGATGGCGCTGGCCAGATCGGCGGCGACGTAAGGCTGCGACTGCTCGCCACCCGGTCCGAATCCACCCCCGCTGGTGGGGCGGTGCTTCCAGTCCCACTGGCCGATGTTGCCGGCGCTGGGGCGGTACTCGTCGGTCGAGTCGTACTTGAGCTCACGCTCGAGATAGTCATGCAGCGCCGCGACGAAGGCGCCGCTGATGCCTGAGTCGGACGGATCGTAGCTGGGCGACTCGCCGGCGGCGTCCACGTCCACGCCTTCAAAGCGCATATCGTAGCGACCCAACGTGCGGCGGTCGTCGCGCATCACCTCTTTGCGGAAGCGCGTGGGCGAAATGCGCAGGTTAGCTTCCTTGATGTAGTCCACGCTGAGTCCGGTGAAGTGACTCACCTGCTTGGCCACTTCGTCGAGCTTGCCGGCGAGCAGGTTGTCGCCGGCAAAAAGTGCTTCGGCATAGGGTCCGGAGGCGAAGTCGCGCGCCTGTTGCACCCACGTTGCGACATCGGCTGGCTTGTCGGGAATCTTGTTGAAGTACCATGCCGCGGCAGCATAGCTGGGCAGGTTGAAGACATAGATCGAGTCGTAGCCGCCGGCGCGGATGCCGTAGTTGAGGATCGACGAGATCAGCACAACGCCGTTTAGTTGCACGCCGTCGTTGCCCAGCATGTCGGCCAGCGCCGCCGAGCGCGTGGTGCCGTAGGATTCGCCGATGAGGAACTTGGGCGAGTTCCAGCGCTGGTTCACGCTTAGATATCGAATGATGAAGCGGTCGAACGCCCGCAGATCCTGGTCTACGCCCGTGAAGTCCTTGGGCGTTGCCTTGCCCACGGCGCGCGAGTAGCCGGTGAGCGGTGCGTCGATGAAGACAAGATCGGTTTTGTCGAGCAGCGAGTACTGGTTGGGCACAAGCTTGAATGGCGGGCCTGCTGTCGGGTTGGGGCTGTCAGTCGTGATGCGCACCGGCGAGAACGAACCCATGTGCAGCCACAGCGAGGCCGACCCAGGACCGCCGTTGTAAAGAAAGCTCACCGGCCGCGACTGCGGCTCGGCGCCGTCGAGCGTGTAAGCCACGTAGAAGATGCTGCCGTAAGGCTTGTCGTCTTCGTCGCGAAGGAGCAGCGTGCCGGCGGTTGCGGTGTATTTGAGGAGCTTGCCGTCGAGTGTCAGCTCGTGATGCGTGGCGACGGTCTTCTCCGGCGGGATCGGCGTTTCTTTCTCCGCCTCCTTGTGATCGGCGCCGGCCGCCGGCGTTGGCTGCGCGGCCGGGCGCGTCTCCTGCGCGCGGGCGATGGGAACCAATAGGGAAGCAACGAGAGCGAAGCTCAAACTGCATGCGAGCTTCTGGGCAAGATTCGTCATCGGGGTCGACCTCCGAAAGTTGTGCTTGTGAGGCTGCGGGTACGCCCCACCGGTTGTGCCTCTATTTCATCCATGACGGCTTGGGCCCGGCCGCGGATTCGTCGCGTGTGAGCAGGCCATGCGCGCGCAGCCAGATCTCGAGCAGGCTGGGCCACTGATCGAGCGCCTCATCGCCTTTGCCCAGGCCCGAGCCGTGCGGGCCGTTGGCGAAGATGTGCGCCTCGGATGGAACGCCGGCCTTGACCAGCGCTTCATAGAAATGCAGCCCCTGTACCACGGGAACGGTCCCGTCGTTGAAAGTGTGGAACCAGAAGGTCGGCGGCGTGTCCTTGGTGACGTAGAGATCGGGCGAGTACGCCTTGCGCAGCTCTTCGCAGCGGTCCATCAGGTGGAACTCCTGGCAATAGCTCAGGTGCGAGGTGTCGCTGGTGATGGCTCCGATCCAGGGATAGCCGAGCACGAGATAGTCGGGCCGGCTGGAGACGCGGTCGATCGGGTCGTCGGCGTCAGGATTGCCGGGAACAAACTGCGTTGCGGCCAGGGCAGCGAGATGGCCGCCTGCCGAAAAGCCAATGAGCACGATGCGATCCGGCGCAATGTGGTAGTCGCGCGCCCTGGCGCGCACCACCTGGATCGCCCGCCGCGCATCGAGCAGCGGCGTGGGCAGCAGATAGCCGTTGGCGGGCAGGCGATAGCTGAGGATGAAAGCGCGAAAGCCGCGCGCAGTGAACCAGTCGGCGATCTGGCGGCCTTCGAGGTTGCCGGCCAGCCCGCGATAGGCGCCGCCAGGAAGCACGACAACTGCCGAGCCCGTATCGTGCCCCTCCTGCGGATCGAAGGTCGTCAGTGTCGGTACGTCTTCGCAGGCCTTGCCTTTGGCTCCAGGCGCGTCGCCTGGCCAGACTCGAACGGTCTGAATTC
>JASHTH010000498.1 GCA_030040655.1 Acidobacteriaceae bacterium
GCGTTGAGCGCGCGCACACGAATCCAGTAGTCGAGCGCCTGCAGCGGCAGGTGCAGGTCTTCGTCGGCCTTCACTTCGATCACGTTGAGCCGTCCGTTGCGGTCGAGCGCGAGCAGGTCGAGCATGCCGCGCTCGCCGCTGGTGAGCGCCGGAACCTGCGAGTACATCACGTCGGATCGCAAGCTCGGCAGCAACTCCGCGATCTCGCCGCGCAGCTTGGCTTCCAGCCAACGCTCCGGCTGCAGGCGGAAGAGCGCATCGTTGTGCGCGCCGTCGGGATGCCGGCTGGCAAACAAGCGCGCGAACATCTGCCGGCAAAGCTCCTCGTTTTCAACTGTCAGCGGCGTCTCGTTCGCGCCCGCGCCGAATGTCACTTCGTTCTGGCCGGCAAACGAGTGTGCAGCGGCGCCGTGGCGCACGCGCGCAAACTCCAGGCCATGCAGCAAAAGTGCCACTTCGGCGGCGGATCGGGGACGAAGCTCCACCCGTTCTCGCGCGGCGGACGGAATCAGCGCGAGGAGCCGGTCGATTCCGGCCTGGCAGCGTTCGATCGCCGCCTCCGCCGAGAACGCATGCACCAGCCGCGACTCGAGATTGCCAGTATCGCGAAAATCGACGGCCGCGAGCTCTTCGCTGCGTTCATCGAGCGCGAAGAGCTGAAAATCCGCGGCAGCGTGGTTCAGCCACGCCATGCGCTCGGCCGTGGTGCGCCAAGTCCCGGCGGGGACAATCGCTTTCAACCCGCCAAAATGCCGCCGCGCATCTCCTTTTTGGCGACAATGCTCCAACCACAGGATTCCCAGCGTGAGAATGCCATCCACCGTGGCGGCCGATTCGGCTTCGCTCACGCCGATCACTGCTTCGGCCGCCGTTCCGCGCAGCAGCCGCCCACGGATATAAGCGGGACCGAAGCTATGCTCCAGATCCATCGCCGAGCGGAATCCGTCGGGCTTCGATCCGATGAAGTTGCGGCCCAGCACGCGTTCCAATAGCCGCTGGTAGTTACGCCGCGTCGCTTCGCGCGTGGTTGGCGTGCGCCGGTCGCTGGTAGCCACCAGTTCGAGCGCTTGTGGCTTAGCCATGCCCATGCGGCGTGTCATCAGGCGCAGGCAGTGCGCGCGCTCCTCGACTTCGAGCACGGTGCGAACCAGGTTGCGCTCGTCGTTCCAGAGCTGCAGCAGGCAACGGCCGTGCGACTCGCTCACCGAATAGCGTGAGTTGCGCATGTCAAAGAGCATCTGGCCGCCTTCGAGGATTGCCGCTCGCGGATGCTCGGCGAGATAGCTCTCGATAATCTGCAGGAGGCGATCGGCAGTGACTGCGACAGCTACGGCCATCGTTTGCGTGCTCCTTCGAGCAAACTGGTCTGAAAGAGCGCCGACGGGGTGATCTCATGCCAAGCTTTGATAAAGCCGAGCTTTGCATCAGGGCACGACTTGCCGGGGCCCCAACCAGCCGTTTTTGCTTGTTAGGGCGGCTTGAGTCGCGCCGAAAACGGCTCAAAAAATCGCCGGGGCTTTACATGCTGCGGAGAAACTCGTCCCACCAGGACAAGTGTCAGGGCACGACTTTAGTCGTGCCGATCCAAGCCCTTTCTTTGTGAATTCCGAACGGGCTTCAGCCCGCGAGGAATCGCATCCCAGGAGTTTTTCCGCAGCCTGTTTAGACCCTGGCTTAACGTTCGCCAGCTTAACCTGAGCTTCACTTCGAGATCGCCAACCAGGCGCATCGATTACGCAGTCTGAGGAAGAAAAAATCAGCCTACCAGCCCATCCGCGCTCTTAGATTGGTGATGTGCGCGGTGTGGTGGCGCGAGTGCCAGGCGTACAGCGCCAGCGATGTGGCCAGCTTTTGCGGGCCTATTTCGGGATGATGGAATCCCTTCTGGAAATCATCTTCCGACATGGATTCGAGCATCGCCACCCAGCGAGCGTGCATCGCCTCGATCCAATTCAGCGATGTTTCGATGGGCAGCGTGCGGCTGTCCGGCAGCGCGGCCCAGGCCGCCTCGTCGTACGGCTTGATCGTCGGCCACTCCTCGGTGAGCGCGAGCTTGAAGCGAACGTAGGAGTTGGCGTGGCTGTCGGCAAAGTGATGCACGAGCTGGCGCACCGTCCAACCACCTTCGCGATAGGGTGTGTCAAGCTGTCGGTCATCGAGGCCGTCGACGGCAGCACCCAGGCGCTCGGGCAACCGGCGCAGCGTTTCGATCTGCGCGGCGCGTTCTTCGGCGCTCGTGGAGGCGGGTGCGTGAAAGCGCCCGATGGGATAGCGGAGGTCGTCCTGGCTGGTCATCTTCGAACCAGAATAGACGGTCCGGAGAGGCAGCGGCGCAAAATCGGCGGGTGACGGTCCGGCTCCGGCGAACTTGCGGCAACCGAAGCCGGAACTCGCCCTAGACGTGATGGTGATGGTGAATGTGTTTGTAGTGGTGACGGTGGTGATGTTTCGTAGCGCCAAACGCGGGACTGGCAAGCACCATCGTAAACAGGGCGGCAACCAGGAACTTCTTCATAGCCGGAATCGTAGCATGAGCCCGAACGCGGCAATAGGGGACTTTCGTGTCAGAGTCG
>JASHTH010000499.1 GCA_030040655.1 Acidobacteriaceae bacterium
CCGTACGTTGAGCTGCCTCATTTTTGGCGGGGCCTTAGCTGCTGCGAAACAATCGCCTGTTTCCGGGGAGTTTGAAGGGGCTCTATTTCAGCCGTATCCGGAGTGGGCCTGCGGCCGGCGAAAGCATGCGAAAGACGCTCTCGTCGGCACGGTCCATCCTGGGGGTGCCTCACTTTTTTCGCCGGTTCTTGGCGAAAGGGTGAGACCGCAACTTCGACCCCGTCGCGCGGGCGCTTCGGCGCCTGCCTCGTTCGTATGGCAAGGATATTTACTGCGCCTTCTCGCTTTCGTCATTTTGTCCTGCGTGCTTCCGGTTTACGCCCCGTCCCAGTCCGCTCCGGAGCAGGGCGTGGTTCTCGACAGCGTCGTGGCGGTCGTGAACAACCATGCCATCCTGTCCAGCGATGTCGACGACGAGATTCGGTTGTCGGCGCTGGAGAGCCATGGCGGGGCCGGAACCACGACCCGTGCGCGTGCGCTCGACGAGCTGATCAGCCGCGTTCTCATTGCCCAGCAGATGCGCAGGGAAGAAATTGCGGCGGCAACTCCCACGCATGCCGAAGTGCAGGCGCGCCTCAGCGAGATTCGCAAAGAGCTGCCGGAGTGCGTGCGCGACAACTGCGGAACTCAGAAGGGATGGGAAGCCTTCCTAGCCGCGCACGGCCTGACCGACGCGCGGGTGGAAAGCTACCTTCGGGACCGCATGGAGATCTTGCGCTTCATCGAGCAGCGGTTCCGCCAGGGCATTCGCGTCTCGCCGCAGCAGGTCGAGGCCTACTATCGCGACACGCTGCTGCCGCAGTACGCTCCGGGAGCGCCGGTTCCCAGCCTCGAATCCCTGTCGCCGCGCATCGAAGAGATTCTGCTGCAGCAGCAGGTCAGCGCACTGTTCGAAGACTGGCTCAAAAACCTGCGCGAACAGGGCGACATCGAGGTGCTCGACCCGGCGCTGGAGACGGCCGCGGCGAACGCCGGCGGGGAGGGCGAGGAATGAGCGCCGATGACAGCACGCGTTCCGCGGGGCGCCGTAACCTGCGTCTGCTGCTTCGCAGCGCCCTCTATGGCGTGGGGCTGCTGGTCGCTGCGGTCGTGGTCCTTTTCTTTTGGACAAGGTCATCCGGGTTCGAGAACTGGGCGCGCCGGCGGCTGGCGGCGACGATCGAGCAACGTGTGGGCGGCCGTGCCCAGTTGCGCTCGTTCCATTGGAATCCCTTCGCGCTGGAGGCCGAGGCGGACGGGCTCACCATCCAAGGGCGCGAAGAGCCCGGCGAAGCGCCCTTTCTCGAAATCGAACGGCTGCGCGTCGGGTTGAGCGTGCTGGATCTCTGGAGCCCGCGGATTCTGCTGCGCAGCCTCGAAGTCGTGCAGCCCGAACTTCACGTCATCGTCTATCCCGACGGCACCACCAACCAACCCCAGCCGCACAAGCCGCTGAAGCCGAAGAACTCGGCCATCGACACGATCTTCGATCTCAAGGCCAGCCGCATCGCCGTCGAGCAGGGCGCGCTGGACTTCGAGAATCGCGCCGCAGCCTTCGATTTTCAGGATCGGTTTGCGCAGCTCGATTTCAACGCGCGCGACGTGTCGGTGTCGATGGGCTACCTGCCGGCGGCGAACGGCAGCGCAGAGAGCTATCGCATCGAAGCCGGCGCGCGGGACTGGAGCGTTGCGCGCGGCGCCTCGCCAGCAAATGCGCAAACTGCCGAAGGATCTATGCAGGCGACGCTCGACCTGACGCGCAACGCGGTCTATCTCCGATCTCTGCGCTTGGGCTCGCGCGCCCAGAACGGTAAAGAGCGCGAGAAAGATCATACGGTCGAGATCTCCGGCGCGCTCGAGGACTTTTCCCGTCCGCGCTGGCAGGCCCGCGTAACGGGCGAGCTGGACATGCGGCTGCTCGATCCGGTGACCGGCTATCCCTATGCTCCGGAGGGGATCGCGAAGCTGAACCTTGCCGGCGCGGGGCAGGACGGGCAGTTTCGCATCGACGGTGGCGTGCATGTGGACGGCGGCGCCTACGTGGGACCCGGCGTGAACGCAACCGGCCTCGGCCTCGACACCCACGTCCATGCCGATCCTGAGCAATTGCTGCTCACGCAGATTGTGGCTCGGCTCAAGCAGGGTGGACGCCTGGAAGGAACCGTTGCGCTCGACCATTGGCTGCCGCCCATTCCGGGAGCGGCTGGATTGCAGCGCGCGGGGCAGAGCGCGGTGCGAGCCGCGCCGGGCTCGGCTCCCGCCTTGCGTGCGCGGCCGGCGCCGGTTGAGATTCCGGTGAATGGCAAGGTAACCGCGGAGCTCAAGGACGTTTCGCTGGATACAGTGCTCGATATTGTCGGCGAGCCCCCGCTGCAGCGCCTCGGATTCGCGACCCTTCTCAACGGGCCGGCCACGGCAACCTGGACCAAAGGGGACAACGCGACACTGGCGGTTGGAGCGACCTTGAACCTTTCCTCGCCTCAGGATGTTCCAGCAGGCGAAGCTCCGGCCAGCGGCGCAGTCGACGCAACCTACACGCAGCGCAACGGGGCCGTGGATCTGCGCAGGCTGGAGCTGCGCACCGCCGGCAGCGAAATTGAGGCGCGCGGAAACCTAGGCGCGTATCCGCTGACGAGTGCGACCGCGATCACGGTGAATTTCGACTCGCGCAATCTGCGCGAGTTCGACCCCTTACTGCGCGACCTCGGACTGCGGCGCGAAGGCAAGGAGGGCGTCGCGGCGCTGCCGGCGGAGATCGGCGGCGAAGCCGCTTTTCGCGGGATCTGGACCGGCTCGCTGGTCGACCCGCGTCTGGCCGGCAGCGCGCAAGCCGCCCATCTTTCCTTCGAACTTCTGCCCTCGCTGAGCGGCAAAGCCGGCAGCCCGCAATGGGTGCATTGGGACATGGCGCAGGCAACGGGAAGCTACTCGGCCGCACAGATCACCATCGAGCATGGGGCGCTGCAGCAGGGCAAAGCCGAGATTGTCCTCGATGGCAGCCTGGCTGCGACCAGCGACAGAATTGCGCCGGGGCATCACGCGCCGGTGCCGGTCTTTGACGGCGAATCGAAGTTGCGGCTGCACCTCCGCGCCGAGAATGTATCGGCCGGCCAACTGGCTCCGCTCACCGGAAGCGAGCTGCCGCTGAACGGGCCCATTTCGATCCAACTCGCGCTCAATGGTCCCATCCGTGCTCTGGCGGGCTCGGGATCGGCAGAGCTCGACGGCGGAACAGTTTATGGACAGCCGGTGCAGCGCATTCGCGCGCAGGCTACGCTGGCCAACCGGACGGTGACGCTGTCGTCGCTGACGGCGAGCGCAGCCGGGGGCTTGATGGCCGCCTCGGGCAGCTTCAATCTCAATTCGAATCAGTTCCGGCTCGACTCGCGAGGATCGGGTATCGACGTAGCCCAGGTCGAATGGCTGCGCCAACATCGGTGGCAGGCAGCGGGCAGACTGAGCTTTACTTTTGGCGGATCGGGATCGATCGACGATCCGCGGCTTGAAGGTCAAGCAACGTTCAGCGGGCTGGAACTGAACGGCGAGCCGCTGGGACCGCTCGAGCTGAGTGCGCAGACGGCGAACCATGCGATGACCTACTCGGCCACCACGCGCATTGAAATGGCCGGACTTAACCTGCACGGGCAGACTGGGCTGAGTGGCGGCTACCCGACGCAGGCGAAGGTCGAGTTCTCTCAGTTCAATATCGGCGCGTTGCTCAACATGGCGGACGTGGAGGGGCTCAATGGTGAGTCGGCGCTGGCAGGAACAGTCACGCTCAACGGACCGCTCTCGCGGCCTGAAGAACTGCGCGGCGAGGCGCGCCTGAACGAGTTGGCGGTGACGATTGCCGGTGTCCATTTGAAAAGCGATGGCGGGCTGCATGCCACGCTCGCCAACTCGCGGCTCAGCCTCGATCCCTTGCAGGTAACTGGCGAAGGGACCGACCTGCGGGCCCAGGGCACAATGGCGCTCACCGGTCAGCGGCGGCTGGACTTCGCCGCCAGCGGCGCGATCAACCTGAAGCTGGGGCAAATGCTCGACCCCGACTTGACGGCCAGCGGTACCACCACTTTTCAAGTCGAAGCGCACGGGCCGCTGCAGAACCCGGGCTTGCGCGGAAGCGTGGAGTTTCACAACGGCTCGCTTGCCCTGGAGGATATTCCCAATGGCCTGAGTCAGCTCGAGGGGACGCTCGAGTTCAACCAGGACCGGCTGGAGGTGAAATCGCTTTCGGCGATGAGCGGCGGCGGAAAGCTCGCCGTGACCGGCTATCTGGCGTACCAGCATGGCCTTTACGCCGATCTGCGCGTGAATGGGAAAGGCATTCGCATCCGCTATCCCAACGGCGTGAGTTCGTTGGCGGATGGGGATTTTCACCTGCAGGGAATGCGCGACAGCCTGCTGCTGAGCGGCAACGTGATGATCACGAGATTCTCGGTAAGCCCGGACCTGGATATCACGGCGCTGGCTGCGCAGGCGGCCGTTGCCCAACCGATCGCGTCTCCCAATGCACCGTCGAATCACGTCCGGCTCGATGTGCATATCGTCTCCTCGCCGCAGCTCAATTTCCAGACCACCGTGGCCAAGCTGGCCGGCGATGTGGACCTGCGCCTGCGCGGCACGCTGGCAGCGCCTACGCTGCTGGGTACCGTGCAGATCACCGAGGGCAGCGCGACCTTGGCCGGCACGCGCTACGAACTGCAGAGCGGGACGATCTCGTTTACCAACCCGGTGCGCATCGAGCCCTCGATCGACTTGAGTGCGACCGCGCGTGTCTCGGACTACGACATCACCCTGGGCCTGCACGGCACGCCATCGAAAATGTCGGTGACGTATCGCAGCGACCCGCCGCTGCCGGAACAAGACGTCGTCGCGCTGCTGGCATTGGGACGCACGCAGGACACCCAGCGGCTCTACACGCAGCAGCAGGAGCAGGAGGGCGCCAACCCCACTACCGACGCTCTGCTGGGCGGGGCGCTGAACGCCAGCGTCAGCAGCCGCGTGCAGAAGCTGTTCGGAGCCGGCTCGGTCAAGATCGACCCCAACTACCTGGGCGCGCTGGGCAACTCCACCACGCGCATCATCGTGGAGGAGCAGGTGGGCCGGAATGCGACCCTGACCTACGCGACCAACGTCGATACCACCCAGCAACAGTTGCTGCAGGCCGAGGTCGCCATCAATCGGCACGTCTCGCTGCTGGTGGCGCGCGACGAATCGGGCGTGTTTTCCGTGGTGATCAAGGCAACGCGGAGATACCGGTAGTTATCAAAAACGCCGTCGGGAAAGATAATTTCA
>JASHTH010000500.1 GCA_030040655.1 Acidobacteriaceae bacterium
GTGCTCCTATGCTTTGCTGCGCGGGAGGTTTCGCGACCGGTCCCAATACGGCGCATTCTCGCTCAAGAAAGCTGTCCGACGGGCAAGCGCCCAGACATATTGATTGAGCCAAAAACCGGCCTCCAACACAATTGGACGATGGTATTGGCAACACCTTGGTATCGCTATGCCATCTGTCGGACAGTTCTTAAGTGATGCGAATGCAAAGGCCAATACCATCGTCCAATTGTATTGACTCATGTTTCTTGCTTTCATGCGATATGCGCCCGACTCAGTCGGAATCCGGGTCATCATGAACAAGGAGATAGGGAATGAAGATCCTGATGGTGCTCACTTCACACGATCAACTCGGCAACACCGGCCGCAAGACTGGTTTCTGGCTCGAGGAATTTGCCGCGCCCTACTTCGTTTTCAGAGATGCAGGTGCCCAATTAACGTTGGCCTCCCCTAAGGGCGGACAGCCGCCCATCGATCCCAAGAGCGATCTGCCTGAGAATCAAACGCCGGCGATGACCCGATTCAAGCAGGATTCGTCGGCACAGAAGGCCTTGGCGAACACAGTCAAACTCAGCAGTGTGAAATCGGATGACTATGACACCGTTTTCTATCCGGGAGGCCACGGCCCGATGTGGGATCTTGCCGAGAGCCAGGATTCAATTGCCCTCATCGAGTCCTTCTACGATTCCGGCAAGCCGATCGCACTTGTTTGTCACGCTCCCGGCGTGCTCCGTCATGTCAAGCACAAGGGTGCGCCGCTGGTGAAAGGGAAACACGTCACTGGCTTCACCAATGGCGAGGAAGCAGCCGTGAACCTCACCAAGGTCGTGCCCTTCCTGGTCGAAGACGAGCTTCTTCACCTCGGCGCGATCTACGAGAAAGTTCGCAACTGGGAGCCATTCTCGATCGTGGATGGCCGCCTCATTACCGGCCAGAACCCAGCGTCGTCGACCTCGGCTGCCCAGACTCTCTTACAGTACTTTTCTGCCGCAGCGGCGGCCTAGCTTTTAGCCAGACGAAACCGCAACCGGCGTTTCGTCTGGTAGCCTCTGGACTCAGAAAATGCGAGACCGCCGGGCACTTTCAGCGTGTACCTGTTCTGCTGCGCCAATTGAGTCACGCCAAACAACGGCGTGAGAACCAAGACACAAATTGCAAGCTCGGGAAGGACCTATTTGTTCTTCATGCAAAATGCCTCCATCGCACAAATTCACAACTCTGCCATTATCATCTTCGACTCGACCGTTCTTAGTGGAATATTCTGCGCGAGAACTACTGCCGCAGAATTGGGAAATAGCCATCGATCCTGGATCTGAACAATTCGACGATGGTATCGCCGCTATTTTTGTATTCGGTTTTGATTTGCCGGGGCACCGCGTGATCCATCCCTGGCATGCATTCGATTTGCCAACCGAGCCGACGCCGCGATCGTGACTGCGCCCCAATTGCGAGCCACCGATCGCGGCGGGCTGTCAATGAGTTCTGATTCTTCGAGCCAGTCCTCGGCCGAGAGCCTGGCCTGGTCCGGTCCGTACAATTTCGCCACGGCAACGATGAAGGAAGATAACTCGCGCTCGGCTAGGTGGGTTTGCTCTTCATAAAGCGGATCGGAAAAAGGATCAGGCTCGTGCATTGGATTTCGTTCGCAAGGCAGCTCCGGAATTCGGCCAGAAATCAGCGACCAGTTCCACTGGGCGAACGTGTCAATCGGCCTAATAGCATCTGGGTGCGCTCATCGAGTGGCAACAGCCCGCGGAAAAGGCTCCGCACGAACCAGAGCAATCCGCGTAATTCGATGAGAAGTCGGTTTCGTTATTGTTCACGACAAGTCGCCAATCGCCGTTCCCAGGTGTGAGGGCTCACACGTCGACGCACTTCGTGATTTGCGGCGGGACGCGCTGGGGCTCGTCCGACGAGCCGAACGCGCGCGCGATAGAGCCTGGCCTTGACCGCTGCCACTGAGATATTCAAGGTCTCGGCAATATCTTTCATGGCGTCAGTTCCGGCCAACTGAATTTCAATCGCAGCGCGTAACCTAGGTTCAAGCTTTCGGATAGCATGCAGGAGGTGCTTCCTGCGCTGGCGCATGTCGCAAAGCTGCTCCGGATTGGAGGCCGAGTCCTTGATATCCAGCGGAAGGCAGCCTTCCCCCTCCTCAAAGCAAGCGACAAAAGACGCCTCGGGGCGGCACCGCCGTCTGCGGAGAATCATCAGCGCGGAGTTGATGGCAATCCGCGATAGCCAGGAGTAAACGCTTGATCTACCCTCAAAGTGACCGATAGCCACAAATGCTCGGAGAAACGTATCTTGGAGAGCGTCTTCGGCGTCCTCTCGGTTCTTGGTTATACGTAAAATCATCTTGAAAAGGCGAGACGAGTATAGTCTTTGGAGTTCGTCGAACGCACTGGTTGAGCCCGCGCGCGCGGCGGACATGATCTCCAGTTCTCGCCCAACAAGAGCGTGTGTGGTACTACGGTTGGGAGGCAACCGTTGGGCCGGGAAATCCAACACGGTGCAGCTGCTTGACTCTGTCGATTGTTCCGAGTGCGTCATTAGAACTCTCCTGTGGCAAGTATTCCGTGCCGTTTCTACTCGCTTCCTAGCCGTGATTAAGCCACAGGCTCGCACCCTATGCCATTGGACGATGGTATTGCCGATACAATGGTACTAATGTGAAGGCACACCGCGGCATTGCTTTCGGGCGCGCCAGTTTTCTGACCTTTGCATGCAATTCTCTGGCGCTTTCTCGAGAAGGTTGGATGTGTTTGGCAACTTGCGGGACGGAGTGAGGAATGATCATTTCATCTGAATTACGGCGCGTTGCGGTATTCTCGGATCTGCCGGACGACCAGACCCGACCGAGCGACACACTACTCTCTAGCTCCCTCTCGGTTGTCTTTGGGCGATCCCGCGTCGGGACCGTTGCCAGCGATCTTCGCAGTGGAATTGCTGACAGGATTCGTTGCCGACATTTCCGCATCGATTAGCCAAGCCACTTCATTCCATACCGAGGGATCGTTTTCCAGTTCGTGATTGGGCTTGTTGAAGGTGCGCGCGAACCAGGGATGTTTCCTGCAATCGATGGGGTTCTGTCGATATGTGAATCAAACGTTGCCGATGATCTTGGTCCGAGCACCTTCGGAAGCGGTAATGTGGTTGCGGCCATGCAGCGGGCCATCCGATTGATAAAAGTTGATCGCGCTCTCGACGTTCGACGGAATCCGTATTGGCTTCTGCCCGGGCTTCGCAATGGTCTCCATCTGGATTGTGAGTAATACGTCTATGCTATGCCGTCCTAATTGCCACGCAAATGTGATTGCTCCGGTCGTTCGCATGCCGATCGCTTCGGAAGTTTGAGGCGATCTGACCATGCGAAAGACGCGGAAGCGGGACCGCCGATTCTCATATTCTGCAAATTGTCGAGCAAAAGGTCGCGCTCGTTGGACCCAGTCTTCGGTCTAATGCGCATCAAAAGTGCATTTTTGACCGGCGCGATTCGGCTGGCCCACGGCTAGCTCCTCAAGACAATACGAAGGTACCAATCAATACCTTTAGTCAATAGACCTGCCGGGAGTCTTCTGGCCTAATTTCAACAGATCGCGACGGGCTTTTTGACGTGCGCGCGACACCGTTCTTCGACAGATGGAGGCAAATGTGCGAGCTGACTTCGACAAGTCTCCGAAGTTGGCTGTCGTTGGCATCTTAAGGCCATGCACAACACCCTCGAAGGCGCCGGTCCTGGTACTCGGTGGCGTTCCGTCGCTGGATTTCAAGAAAGGAGTACCGGCTCTTCCCGCGGAGTGGCCTTGGGAAAAGATCTTGACTTGAAGAAAATCGCCCGGCGATCCCAAAAAAAGGAAACCCAAAAAGCCGAGGCGCATCTTTTCCTGCAAAGAACGAGCACGAAGCAATGGTCGGGAACAAATTCTCAGTCGGGCGGTCGGGCTTACCTCAGATATTTGTTCGGTGATGGCTTCTTCAATACGGGTCACCGATTCACAACCGAATCTGAAAGTTCAATCGGTGCGAGTCTTCAACTTCAGCTGCGGAGATCTTCCCCATGGTTCAGCCGCAAGAAGAACAGAGGTCGACGTTCCGTCTCGATGTTCCTCTGCACCAGCTACTTACCAGCCCGGTGAGCGATCGCGTCGAGTTCCAGCCGATCGGAGCGCCACAACGTTTTCCCGATCCTATCTTTCCTCAACGTCCCGAACTGCTCGGGCGAATTGAGGACGATGTTGACTGGAAGCCGCCGGAGAAGCGCCACTGGACCGCCGGCCAGATCTATCACACCATGCAGGGTTGGCTTTTTCCTTACATTCGCTCCCGCGTCACCGCTGGAGATTTTCACCCGCTGATCGCATACCTGTTCACCGAGTTCAAATGCAATCTCGACTGCCACTATTGCTGGGCTTTCGACAACAAAGTCAAAGGAATGACGGAAGACACCGCGAAGCGCTCGGTTGACTGGCTGCATGGAACCGGCTGCCGAGTGCTTGCCTTCATGGGCGGTGAGCCTCTGCTCCGGCCCGATCTCATACACCGCATTACGTACTACGCTGCAAAGAAAAACTTCTGGATTTACCTGCCGACCAATGCGCGCCTGTTGCGCACGGATGTGATTGACAAGCTTGCCGATGCCGGAATGTCGACCTTCAATATTGCGGTCGATGCGGTCGATATCAAGGAGGGTCTGCCCAAGGCGCTTGCCCCGATCCGCAGGCAATTCGACTATTTGGTTCGAAAGCAGTACGGCTACGGGTACTCCGTCTTCCTCAATATCAATATCTGCCGAAATAACTTGCGGGATGTGCGCGAACTGACGGAGATTGCGCACGATAACGGCATCGCAACGGACTACCACATCAACGAGTCACCGCTCATCGAGCAGGATGAGCATTTTAAGCACGCTGCAAATAATGTTACTTACATTACAAAGGACGACTGGCCGGCGGTTGAAGAGACCATCCAGTGGCTGACCGAGAAACAGGATGCCGGTTACAAAATGGTGAATTCCAACACCCGGCTTTGGCAGATGGTCGACTTCATGAAGGGCAACCACTTTCCGTGGAACTGCCGCGCCGGCCAGAACTCCATGATTATCCGCGTGGATGGCACGCTGGCGCCTTGCTTCCCCATGTACACGGCCAGCTACGACTGGGGAACTGTGGGCAACCACAAGTTCGATACCAAGCAACTTGACCATCAGAAGGAAAGCTGCCAGACCCATTGCTTTTCTACGCTGAATCACATCCTCGGCTGGTGCTACAACGACCAGCGCGTGATCAAGTACTTCTTCAAACAGCTTGCTCATGGGTTCCAGGGAATGAAGGGACAGATGTGAGCCGGTGTTCCCGATCTCGTTTAGCTCAGCGCGATTGATTCTGATTCCCCGAGGAGACACTATGCCGACAATGAATCGAGAGGTCATCCAGACAGATTTTGAGATGGAGATTCAGGCCCGGATCGATGCAGAACGGGCGCGTTTGCGGGCGGAAGCTGGACTTGCCCGCATGCATGAATTCAAGAAGCCGGTGGAGCGAGGCTTTACGGCCTCGGAGCGAGATCGCGTCACCATCCTCTTCGGCGGGCTGACCTGGAAGCACGAAGAGATGATCAAGGCAGTGTTTCGCGGGAGCGGATACCACTGCGAAAACATACCCACGCCGGTCGTGGCCGACTTCCAGGCCGGCAAAGAGTACGGCAACAACGGCCAATGTAATCCGACCTACTTCACCGTCGGGAACCTGGTTCGGTATCTGCAGGGACTTGAGAAGCAGGGGCTCTCGCGCAAGGCGATTATCGATAACTATGTCTTTTTCACTGCGGGTTCGTGCGGGCCGTGTCGCTTCGGCATGTACGAAGCGGAGTACCGCTTCGCACTCCAGAATTCGGGGTTCGACGGATTCCGAGTTCTGCTCTTCCAACAAACCGACGGTATCAAGGCGGCCAGCGGCGAGCCGGGGCTGAAGTTCTCGGTCGACTTCGGCATGGGCATGCTCAACGCGCTGAACCTCGGCGACGTGATCAACGAGCTGGTCTACCAGGTCCGGCCCTTCGAAGTGAACAAGGGCGAAACCGATCGCGTGATTCACGAGGCGGTAACGAAACTGACCGATACGCTCCGCGATCGCAAGCGCTGGCACATCATGGACGCTGCGCCGGCGTGGGCGAAACCGTTTCTCGAGAAGCACAAAAAGATTGAAGGAATCGGCTGCACGCTCGGCAAGGTTGCCCACAACTTGTACGGCAAGGAATATGTGGACGCGCTACATACTTGCCGCGACAAGATCGATTCGATCGAAGTCGATCGCCTGCGCGTGAAGCCGGTCATCAAGATCACCGGCGAGTTTTGGGCGCAGACGACGGAGGGCGACGGCAACTTCAACATGTTCGCTTTTCTTGAAAAAGAAGGCGCCCAGGTATTGGTTGAACCCATCGCCACCTGGATCGACTACATGATGTACGTCGCCAGGGAAGGATCGAGGGCGCGTGCTCAGGCTCAAGCCCCCTATCGCGACCCCAAGTGGTACGAGGTCAAGAAGCACGCCGTCAACAGCTTCTCCCTCTTCAAGAAGACTGCCGGCCTGAGCGTGGGGAGCGCCATGTGGACTTACTTCTATCACCGCACGATTCGCCACATGGGAGGCACCGGACACCATCTGGTGCCGCAATCGGAGCTGGCACGGCTCGCGCATCCTTTCTATCACCAGCTGGCGCGCGGTGGCGAAGGACACATGGAAGTCGGCAAGAACATCTTTTACACGGTGAATCATCTCTGTCACATGGTTCTGGCCTTGAAGCCCTTTGGGTGCATGCCGTCGACACAGTCCGACGGAGTGCAATCCCGGGTTGTCAGCAAATTCAAAGACATGATCTTCTTGCCAATCGAGACCTCGGGAGAAGGCGAAGTCAATGCGCATAGCCGGGTGCAGATGGCTTTGGCCGAGGCCAAGGCGAAAGCAAGAGCGGAGTTTGACGGAGTGCTCGGCAAGATCGGCAAATCGCTTGACGATTTGCGCGAGTACGTTGCAGAGCATCCAAAGCTTCGGCGCGGCCTCTACAGGGTGCCCCATCACGACGGCGTCGCTGGAACCGCCGCTCAGTTTGCGCATCACGTGAGCGATCTGATGGACAGGGACCGCGCATATCGCCGGCGTGTGAGAGTTGCCATGGCGACCCAACAGGTGGCGTGATGCGAGTGCCGATACGGAACACGCTCGATTTGTGCCTCGCCGTAGCGGGAATCCTGCTCGGGATCGTTCTCGACGTCTCGCTGCTCAGCGTTTTCAAGGCGAATCTTCGGCAAATCGCAACGATTCCCCGCTACCGGCCTGTCTATTTGCGCTCTGGTCGTCGGAATAGAGTCCGGTACTAAGCCGGATTCAGGAGTTGAGTTGATGCAGCAGTTT
>JASHTH010000501.1 GCA_030040655.1 Acidobacteriaceae bacterium
GGATTGCCCCAGCGCTGGCCGGCGGGAGAGAAATAATCGGGCGGCACGCCGGCAACGCGCACCGGGTTCAAATCCTCGTCAAGCTCGAACAATTCCGGGTGCGTCCAAACGTCGGCCGAGTCGAGATTCACGAAGATGGCGATGTCGCCGAGAATTTTGATCCCTTGCCGCGCCGCGGCCTCACGCAGAAGGCGCCACTGCCGCGCGAAGGCGAACTGCAGCGCCTGCTCACGCTGCAGCGCGCGGCCGTGTTTGGCCATCGTTTCAGCCAAAGCGTCCGGCTTGCGGCGGCGCAGCGGTTCGGGCCACGCTGTCCATGCCCCAGTACACAACTGGCGGCGCAGCTCGGCATACATCGCGTAGTCTGCGAGCCATCCTTCTTCCGCGCGGCAAAACGCCTCAAACTCCGCCCACTGTGTGGCGAATTGCGTATCGTGCGGGCCTCGAACGAGAAAATTCCCGGCCGCTTCTTCGAGCAGCGGCAACTTGGTCCGCTCTACTTCGCGGAAGTCCACGTGTGCGCCGGGCGCGGCGAGCCCTTCAAGGCGCGTCGCCGGAATCCATCCCCACTCGGCGAGCAGTTCCAGGCTGATCAAAAACGGATTGCCGGCGAATGCCGACGCGGCCGAATATGGCGAGTGGCCATAGCCGGTCGGACCCAGCGGCAGCACTTGCCATACGTGCTGTTTGGCCGAGGCCAGAAACGCCACAAACTCATACGCCGCCGGACCGAGATCGCCGATGCCTCCTTTTGAGGGCAGCGAAGTGACATGCAGGAGAATCCCCTGCGATCGGTTAAAACCCATTCAACCATTATCTCCGGCGCTTGACGATCGAACCGAGCTCGAAGCCGCCGAAGCGCATTCCATCTCCCGCAGAGATGGCGCGTATCTGTATCTTTCGTCACACCGATCGCTCCTGCGCGGAATCCATTCAGAGAACCGGTCAAGTTCCGGGAAGACGGCGAGCACGGTATCCTTCATCATCGGTTTCGTAGCTCGCTCTCTGAAAGGCCCGTACTCCATGCGATTCCGCGATGCGCTCGAAATGTTTCTGCTTTCCGCCGTCTGGGGAGCGTCGTTCATCCTCATCAAGCTCGCCGGCGACGACCTGCCGCCGGTGTGGGTGGCGCTCGGGCGCCTCACCTTCGGGTCCTTGCTCCTCTGGGCCGTGCTCAAGCTGGGCCGCTACCCGCTACCGCCGCTGCGCCTGCTCGGACCGCTGGTTGCGGTCGCCGTGCTCAACAACGCGCTTCCGTTCTGCTTCTTCGCTTGGGGCGAGCGCAGCGTGCCTTCGAGCATCGCGGCCATTCTGAACGCGACCACGCCGATCTGGGGTTTGATCCTGGGACTTGCCACCGGCGGAATGGCGCTCGGCGCTCGCTCCATCGGGCGAACCGTTGCCGGCGTCGCGTTGGGGTTTTTCGGCGTGCTTCTGGTCGTCTACGCGCGCCCCGCCGGAGCGGGCGCCGGCGGCAGCGGAAACGGCTACCTCTTCGGTGTGATCCTGATCGCCATCGCTGCCTTCAGCTACGGCGCTGGCGCGGTCGCGGCCAAGCGCTGGCTTCAGGGCGTCGAACCCGTGGTAATCGCCACGCTACAACTCACGTTGGCGTGGCTTGTTTTACTGCCGCTGGGGGCCTTCGGTCCGCATCCTGCCGCCATTCACTGGAAAGCGCTCGCCGCGGTCACGATGCTAGGCGTCTTCGGCAGCGGCCTGGCGTACCTAGTCTACTTCCGCTTGCTGGCCAACACCTCGCCGACACACACGCTGGCCGTCACGTTTCTTCTGCCGGTGTGGGGCCTGTTCTGGGGATTCGTCGCCGGCGAACCCATCCGCTGGACCGCATTGGCAGGAATGGCGGTCATTCTGGCGGGATTGGTTTTGCTGAATCTGCGCACACCGGCGCAGAGGGCGAACCGGAATGTCGCCCGCGCCGCCGATCCCTGTCCGGCGGAACAGAACTGAACCAATGCGGCGCTCGTTACGAATTTCGTTCGAGAATGGCCGCTTCCAATGTCGGCGATAGCCGAAATGTTGTCTGCTTGAGCTTTATCAAAGCCCGCCGAAGGTCGGCTTTGCCAAGCCTCGCGGCCCGTTCCAGAACGCCAAGCGTTCCTCTTGCCTCAAGGTGAAGCTTTTCGGCGGCCTTTCCGCCTTCCGCTTCATCGATGAGAACGGCGCCAATCCCGAACTCCAGAGCTAACTGGATTGCCTGCCGCTCGCCAATGTCCAGGGCAATGAGCAGAGGATGTGCGATCATCGAGCCCAGCGGGCGAATTTCCAACCAGTCGTGAAGGGTATCAATCCAGCGGCGCACTTTCTCCGGCGACTTCGAATGCTTCAATTCTTGAAGGACTGCAGCCGGAATCAGGACCTTTTCGAAGAGGTCAGGCAGCAGATCGATTTCATCGATGAGGATCAGGTAATTCAAAGGCGAGGTATCGGCAACGACGATCATGCGCCCCGCTCAAAACCCGCCGCATCCCTCTCAAGGTCCTCTACGGAATAGGCGTGGTCCCAAACCTCGTGCTTCTTCAAAAACCCGTCCAGCTCATTTCGGGTTTCAAAGCCAAGTAGCAACCGGGTTTGATAGGCAGAGAGAGCGCCCGACCGGTACCCTTCGATCGCGAAAGCCTCAAGCGCCTCGCGCGCGGCATTCGGGCGCTGCGCCAGATCATCAGGTAGCTGGACGGTGATCCGCATGCTCTTTAGCGTAGCAAATCGCCCAAGCAGGTGCCATCGAAAGGACGCGCTTCGCCGGGCGAGTTAAAGGATGCACGAAATCTCGGCCAGCGATGCACCGACCTACATCCCCGGCACACCCGGCCCGACCGCCTTGGTGTTGATCTGCACGCGGCGGCTCTTGCGGTAGTCGTTGGCCACCGTGTTCACAAAGACCTCGAAAGCGTCTTCGCGGCGCCGCTCCAGCATCTGGTCGCGGGTCTGGTCGAAGTTTTTGGCAATCTCGTCGGCGGTCGGCTCCTGCTTGTCTACCAGCTTGGCCACAATGCCGTTCCGCTCCGCGTTGATCGGACCGCTGAGGTCGCCCACCTTCAGGTCGAAGAGCTGCGGAGCCACCTGGCCCACGTCGCCCAGGTCGGGCACCTGGCCGGTTTCGCCCACCAGGTCGCTGGTCTTCACCGTCGCGCCCATCTCCTTCGCGGCCTTGGCCAGATCGTTTCCGTCAGCCTTCGCCTTGTCGGCCAGCTCTTTAGTCTTCTCGTTGATCAGCGCGGGCAGCTTCTCGTCGCGATAGTCGTCGAGAACGTGGCTCTTGTAATCGGCGAAGGTCGGCGCATGCGCCGGAGTGATGCCCGCCACCTGGAAGATGGCGTAGCCCTCGCCCGTTTGCGCGTACTGCGGCGCATCGCCCTGCTTGGATTCGAAGGCCTTGGTCAGAATCTGCGCGCTGTCAGGCAGCGCCGCAATCACTCCGGTGCGCGCCACCATTGGAGAAGTTGCCAGTTCCAGATGGTGCGCCGCAGCCGTCTTGGCCAGGCCAGTCCTCGTGGCTTCGTCGGTCAGCGTGCGCGCGTAAGCATCTTCGGCCTGCGCTGTCTTGTCGCGAATCAACGTCGCCTGGATTGTCGGCAGCACTTCGTTCAGCGGCTGCTGGTGCGCTGCCTGCCGCTCTTCGACCTGCACCACGTGGTAGCCGAACTGGCTCTTCACGATCGTGATGTCGCCGATCTTCTGCGTAAAGATGGCGTTGTCGAACTCCGGCACCATGGCGCCGCGCTTGGCAAAGCCCAGCTCACCGCCCTTGTCCTTGCTGCCCGGGTCGTCGGAGTCCTTCTTGGCCAGCGCATCCCAGCTTCCGCCGTGCTGGAGCTGCTTCAGAACGTCCTCGGCCTTGGCCTTGGCCGCCGCGTCGGTCTTGGCGTCGGCGCCGTTCGGCACCGAGATGAGAATGTGCCGCGACTTGGACTGCTCCGGCACCATGTAGTCGGACTGGTGGTCGTT
>JASHTH010000502.1 GCA_030040655.1 Acidobacteriaceae bacterium
CTTAACCTCCTTCATCCGGTCTCCGCCGGCAGAGCGCGCATGGCTTACAAAGCACGGTCTCGAGCTACGGGCATGGGACACATACCTGCGCTTCACTGATGGGTTCACAAGCGCGCTCCAAGTCAGACACGGCTACGGCCTCAACGCATCCAGTGCCGAAACAACCTTGGCCGGGGAGCTGTCCTGTCATAGCACACGCGAAGGCGTTTTCATCCGCTTGGGTGGGCCCAAGGCCCATGAAGACACGGCTAAAGCCGTGCCCTTTCAAAACCGCTCGCAGAGCGAGTTTTCCCCAACCTGTGAAGTCGTGCCCCGACACTTGTCCTCGTGGAACGCGTTTTTCCCCAGCCTGTAAAGCCCGTACCCTCCCAACCGCCCGCTCCCACGAAAGTACCTGGTCCCACTTCCTCTGCCCGTCCGCGAACCGGCTCACGATTGGGGATTTACGGCGTCCATCGAATGCGGACATTTCTCCTTCCCCCGGAGTTGGGTCGATGGCAACGGGAGCAGCGATTTACCCTGCAGGACTGTCCGGAGCGGCAAGATTGTTCTGGCCGGCCGGACGCGGGGTACAATCCTTTCCAGGCATGGCTGCGACGACGGCGATGGACGGAACCAAGCGCGGTCAGGACCGCGCGCAATCCCGCGCCCCGGAAACGGAGCTGATCCGCGAAGCGCAGGCGGGCTCACGCACGGCCTTCGACGCGCTGGTGCGCCAATACGAGCAGCAGGTTTTGCGCCTGGCGCTGCATCTAACGGGTTCGGAGCAGGATGCGGAAGACATCTACCAGGAGGCTTTTCTCAAGGCTTTCCGGTACATCGGCAACTTCCGCTTCGAGTGCTCCTTTTATACGTGGATTTATCGCATTGTTACGAATCTGTGCCTCGACCAGTTGCGGCGGCGCAAGACGCGGCGCGAAGACCACGCGGTGATCGTCGACCAGTCGGGCGACGAGATCGACGTGCTCGCTTCGGTCTCCGACGACCGGTCGTTTTCCAATCCGGCCAAGGAGCTGGACCGCAAGGTTCTGGGTCAGAGGATTCAACAGGCGCTCGGCAAGCTTACGCCGCGCGAGCGCATGGTTTTCGAGTTGAAACATTACCAGGGACTCCGCCTGCGCACCATCGGAGAGATGTTGAACACCACGGAAGAAACCGCCAAGAACACGCTCTTCAGGGCGACCAAGAAACTGAGAAGCCACCTGGCGGATTCGCGATAGGAGCCGGCGGCGGATCGCCGGATTGAAGTATTTTTCCGAGGCTGGAAGGACGTAGCGATGAATTGCGAAATTGCCCATGAACGGATCGTCACGGCGGCATACGCAGAATTGTCAGACGAGCAAACGCACGAGCTCGATCGGCACATGGCCGGCTGCCCCGACTGCCACAAGGAGCGCGAGGCGCTGCTGGCGCTGAAGGTGCTCGCCGACCTGCACCCGGCGCTGGAGCCGAGTGCGAACCTGATGGCCCGCTCGCGGCAGCGGCTGGAAGAAGCGCTGGATGCGATGCCCGCCAAACGCTGGTACGAGCGTTGGGGCCAGCGAATGGTGAACAACTTGGCCGGACTGCAGCATGCGCCGGTCGCGGCCTGCCTGCTGTTGCTGGCCGGAATAGGAGCGGGTGCGCTGGGCGGATTCGAGGTCGCGCAGGGCCGCGCGGCACGCATCCTTGCCGCAACCCAGGCGCGGAGTCAGCCGCCGCAGACGCAGCAGCCCGTTACTCCGGCCGAGATTGCCAGCATCTCCAGCATCGTTCGCGAGCCCAACAGTGAGATGGTCGACGTTCGCTATAACCGGCTGGTGCCGCAGCAGATGGAAGGTTCGCTCGACGACCCGGCGATCCGGCAGTTGCTCATGCTGGCGTTGCAGGATTCGGTTTCAGCGGGGGTGCGCGACGATTCGATCGGGCTGATGGCGGCCGAGTGCCGTGCCGGACACAGTTGCAAGCCGGAAGGCATTCGCGACGCATTGATCGCGGCCTTGCGCTACGATCCCAACGCCGGGGTGCGCGAAAAGGCGCTCGAAGGACTGGAGCCGTACGTCGCGGAAGATCTGCGCGTGCGCGACTCGGTGCTGGAGGCGCTGCTCTCCGACTCCGACCCGCAGATCCGCAGCCAGGCAATCAATATTCTCGAGCCGGTGGAAGCCGACACCAGCGTGCGCCAGGTCTTGACCTCGGTGGCCGATTCGGATCAGAATCCGCACATCCGCACCGTTTCGCGACAGGTGTTGAGCCACGTGCCGGAGATTCAATAGTGCTGTCTTACTTTCCCGGCACTGCGCCGTCTGAAGAGAGTGCGGACCGGATAGAAAAAGGAACCGCGGGAGAAAAACACATGATGCACTTTTTGAGGCCAAATACAATTCGTCATCTTGGAAAGGCTGCGCTGGGAACGATCGCTGTTGCAGTCTTGCTTGCGCCGCAATCCGCCTGTACGCAGACCTTGGGAATCGCGCAGGTTCTCGAGGAACCCAGCCCGCTGCTCGGCGCCTCCAGCCCTCAGGGTTACTTGGGCGTGCTGGTGGGCGACGTGGATTCCGACGCGGCCGCCAAGCTCAAGCTCAAGGAAGTTCGCGGCGCCGTGATCACCTTGATCGATCACGACGCGCCCGCCGGCCAAATGGGCCTCAAGGTCAATGACGTGGTACTGGAGCTTAACGGCCAGCCGGTGGAAGGGGCCGAGCAGATGCGGCGCATGCTGCGCGAAATTCCTCCGGGCCACAACGTCTCTCTGCTGGTGAGCCGCGACGGCAATACCCTCACGCTGGCCACGCAGATGGGCGATCACAAGAAGATCGTGGAGGGCTTCTGGTCCCACATCGGCAAGGCCGGCGACATCCTTCCCTCCGCTGGCCCCGGGAACACGCTGTTGGGCGAGGGCGACGTTCCCTCCGGTTCGGCGATGCCCTTCGCCATCTTCGGCAGCACGCTGAAAGTCGGCGCCTTGGTCGAGCCGCTCACTTCGCAGATGGCCGATTACCTGGGAGTTTCCGGCGGGCTGATGGTGAAGCAGGTTACGCGCAAGAGCGAAGCCGCCGCGGCCGGCCTGAAGGCCTTCGACGTGATTTTGAAGGTTGGGACGGATCCGATCTCCACCACCGCCGACTGGGAACGCGCCCTGCGGTCCAACCAGGGCAAACCGGTGCAGTTAACCATCCTGCGCAACCGCAAGCAGCAGACGCTTACCCTCCAGGTCGATTCCAAGCACAAGGGCGAACTCGACACGGACGATCTCTTCCTATGGGAGAATTGCCCGCAGATGGCCGAGCTCGATTCGGAAGCCGCGCAGTTCTTCGCGCAGGATTCGGCAGCCGCAGCCGAAGAGATGCGCCGTCAAGCCGAGGCGCTTCGCAACCAGCTCCAATCCGGCCTGGGCCAGTTCAAGATCGATCCTCAGCAGGCCGAGGAACTGCGCAAGCAGGGCGAGCGATTGCGCGAAAGCATGAAGAACTTCACGATCGATCCGAAGCAGCTCGACGAGCTGAAGCGGCAAATGGACCAGTGGAGCAAGAGTTTCAATCCCGGCGATTTCAAGTTCGACCCAAAGCAGCTTGAGGAATTGAAGCGGCAAATGGACCAGTGGCGGCAGAATTTCCGGCCCGAGGATTTCGGGTTCGATTCGCAATGGCAGTGAGCCTGCCGGGACTCCGATTCCACTTCGAAAACAAAAAGGGCGCCGCAATGGCGCCCTTCGCTTTCGCTGCCAAGGATGGATCTCTACGAGTCGGGGCGGCGACAGGGCGGACCCAATCCCAGGCAGGACTTCTCAAAACATGACCTGGCGGTCGCCTGACGGCGCGGCTTGGGCCGGGTTCTGGGACGGCACAGCGCACGGTTCGAACGGAGCTTGGATGACCTGCTGTTGCGCTTCGCATCCGGCGAAGAAAGCTCTATGCGCGGGCTCGCGATCGTCGCCGCCGGTCTTTCGTTGTGCGCGACGATCGCTGCCGGCGCTTTCGGCGTCGCCGGCTTTTGGGCCGGTGGAAAGCCACAGGCACCCAGCACGATCGCCAATCCGATCGGACAAACGCTCATTCCACACCTTGTTCAGATTCTAGCGGCGGAAAACTTCGGGCTTGTCACGGAATTGTCAATGTTTTGTCACTGTGGGTGCTGCCCTTGCGTTCGCGACGATTCGATGCCTGAGAAAACCGGTATTGTTGACCTCCGGTTTGACGCTCCTCCCGCCCCCACCTATAATTCTCCTCAGTTCCTGCTGACGTCTCCGTTCGCGTCTTTTCCTGTTTCTGCCTTGCCAGCCGAGCCCCCCTAAAAGATACCGGGGTCCCCAGCGACGGGGATTGTTGCTGGGTTGGAAATGACAATGGGGCCCCTGGCAGCGGGGTTTTGCTGCTGGGGTGGTTGACACCTGGAGACCGGTGAGCGATCTTCGCCGCCAGAGGGGAAATCGGACTGCAATGCTGCTCCGGCGGCACAGTCTCGCGTCTAAACAAGGACGGCCATAAAGGACTTTCGAAGGAGTTTTCACCCGAGATGAATCGCTTGGTTGCAATTGCTGCTACGCTGGCCTCAGGTTTTGCCCTGTGCGCCGCAGCCCAGGTACCGGCGGCGCCTCTGCCGGCTTCAACATCCGCGGCTGCCGACACACCGTCGGTGCCCGCCGGACCACCCAAGATTGCCGTGATCGCGTTCCAGGTCGCGGTGGCCCAGACCAACGAAGGCCAGCGCGACTTTGCCGACCTGCAGAAGAAATACGATCCCAAGCGCCAGCAGCTCAAGGCTCTGAGCGATGAGATCGACAAGCTGACCAAGGATCTGCAGACCCAGGGCAACACGCTGAGCGACCCCGAGAAGGAGAGCCGCGCCAAGGCGATCGACGACAAGAAGAAGCAGTTGTCGCGGGACGCCGAGGATGCCCAGAACGACTTCAACCAGGACATGCAGGAGATGTACAACGGACTGGCGCAAAAGGTCTACGACACGCTGGCCACTTACTCGCAGCAACAGGGTTTCACGCTGGTGCTGGATGTGAGCCTGCAGCAGCAGCCGGTTCTTTATGCCGCCGAATCGACGAACATCACCAAGCCGGTGATCGACGCGTATAACAAGAAGTCGGGCGTGCCCCCGCCGCCGGCACAGCCCGCCGCATCGGCCCCCTCGGGTCTGGCTCCCGGCCGCCCAGCGACTCCGGCCACGCCAAGGCCCACCACTCCGCAGCGCTAACTTGGATTCGCCTTTCATTCGACTCTCGGGTCTCGATCACGAGACCCGAGAGTTGAGGTCCAGCCCTCCCGCCTGTGGAAAAAATTGTGGATTCCTTCTTCAGATGGGGCGGAAAAATCCCGGTTTCTTCTCTTGCCAAATCGCGGCTGCTTCTGCTAGGCGAAGCAAATCCTTATTTTTCAATGGAAAGCAGCAGCGCAATCGGACTCGGCGAGGTCCACCCCCGTCGAACGTCAAAAAGAACGCGTAGGCGAGGTTTCCACAAATCCCCATGAACATCGCATGAAGAGAAATCTGCATCGCGGTGACCACAGCCGGTCATTTCTGCTGATCTTCGCCCACCCGAAGCACCGCCAGGAACGCCTCCTGGGGGATGTCAACCTTGCCGATCCGCTTCATGCGCTTCTTGCCTTCCTTCTGTTTTTCCAATAACTTACGCTTGCGGGTGATGTCGCCGCCGTAGCACTTTGCCAGAACGTTCTTGCGCAGGGGGCTGACGGTTTCGCGGGCCACAATTCTCGACCCGATCGCCGCCTGGATGGCGACCTCGAACTGCTGGCGCGGAATCAGCTCGCGCATCTTGGACACCAGCGCCCGGCCGCGCTCGTAGGCAAAGTCGCGATGCACGATGATCGAGAGGGCATCGACCGGCTCGCCCGAGACCAGCACATCGAGCTTAACCATCGGCGACTCCCACCGGCCGGAGAGCTGATAATCGAGCGACGCGTAGCCGCGCGAGATGGACTTGAGCCGATCGTAGAAGTCGAGAACGATTTCGTTGAGCGGAAGCTCATAGGTCAGCATGACGCGCGTAGGCGTGACGTATTCGAAATTCAACTGCCGTCCGCGCTTTTCTTCGACCAGCTTGAAGATGCCGCCGACATATTCGTCGTTGGTGAGGATCTTCGCCGTGATGATGGGCTCTTCGACTTTTTCGATATGTCCGGGATCGGGCCAGCGCGAGGGATTGTCGACTTCGATCTGGCTGCCGTCAGTCAACGTGATCAGGTAGCGAACGCCTGGCGCGGTGGTGATCAGGTCGAGTTCGTACTCGCGTTCCAGCCGCTCCTGGATGATCTCCATGTGCAGCAGGCCGAGGAAGCCGCAGCGAAAGCCGAAGCCCAGCGCGACCGAGCTCTCGGGCTCAAAGAAGAACGACGAATCGTTGAGCCGCAGCTTTTCCAGCGCATCGCGCAGCAGCGTGTGCTCGTGCGAATCGACGGTATAAAGCCCGGCAAAGACCATGGGCTTGATGTCTTCGAAGCCGGGCAGCGCCGCCGGCGCGGGCCGCGCATCGTCGGTTACGGTGTCGCCGATGCGCGTGTCGCCGACATTCTTGATGGTGGCCGCGAAGAAGCCGACTTCGCCCGCGCCGAGCTCGGCGATCTCGACCTGCTTGGGGCTCAGGACTCCCATCGATTCGATCTCGAACGATTTTCCGTTCGACATCAGGCGAATGCGCTGGCCTTTGCGCATCAACCCCTGCATCACGCGAACGAGCACGATAACGCCGCGATAGGCGTCGAACCACGAGTCGAAGATGAGCGCCTGCAGCGGAGCTTCGGGGTCGCCGGCCGGCGGCGGCAGGCGGTGGACGATGGCTTCGAGCACTTCGGGCACGCCCTGGCCCGTTTTCGCGCTCACGGGGATGGCGTCGGTCGCGTCCAGGCCGACGGCCTGCTCAATCGCTTCCTGGGTTCGCGTGATGTCGGCCGAAGGCAGGTCGATCTTGTTGATGACGGGAATGATCTCCAGGCCGTGGTTGATGGCGAGATAGGCGTTGGCCAGCGTCTGCGCTTCCACGCCCTGGCTCGCGTCCACGACCAGCAGCGCGCCCTCGCACGAGGCCAGAGAGCGCGAGACCTCATAGCTGAAATCGACGTGGCCGGGCGTGTCGATCAGGTTCAACTGGTAGGTATTGCCGTCGCGGGCTTTGTACATCATGCGCACGGCGTGCGCCTTGATGGTGATGCCGCGCTCGCGCTCCAGATCCATCGCGTCCAGCACTTGCGCGTGCATCTCGCGGTCGCTCAGCGCGCCGGTCAGCTCCAGCAGGCGGTCGCTCAGCGTCGACTTGCCGTGGTCGATGTGGGCGATGATGGCGAAGTTGCGAAGGAAACGTACGTCCATGGGGGGCCGGAAATGAAGGTTTTACGGGTTCTCCCGGCATCTTTCGAGGTTTTTCAAGCCGCCGATTGCGGCGCAAGGCCGCCGCTTATCGAGGTTGCGCCGGCTCGGAGGCGGTGGTATCGGAAGTACCGGCTCGAAGGATGCGTTCCGCGCAATGCCTCCATGGCATAGCTTATCATCGAGAAAGTACCCCTCTCTTGGCAGGGACAGCCGTATCGCGAATGCGCTTGAGTTCCTCGAGATATCGATGGTGGTTTTGCGGCTTGCTGGCCATGCCGCTGGCCGGCTGCGCTCCCACGAATCCTCCGCGAACACAAACCGGACAAAAGCCGCAGGCCACGGCGCCGGCCTTGCCGCCGGCGCCCGAGGTAACGGCACCGCAAGCCGCAGCACCTGTGGCGCCCCCGCAGCCCACCGCGGAGCAGAAGCGCGTGGCTCAACTCATCCAGCAAGTCGAGGCCGCCTACAAGGCAGGCGACGCCGACTACCGCAAGGGGCAACTGCCCCAGGCCAAGACGGAATTCGATCGCGCCGTCGATCTGCTGCTGACCAGCGGCATCGACATCAAGAGCGACCCGCAGCTCGAGGACGAGTTTGACCACATCGTGGACGCGGTCAACGGGCTGGAGATGGATGCGCTCAAGCAAGGCAACGGCTTTGAGCCCAAAGTGGAAGAAACGCCCGCCGACGTGGCCAGCGACGTGACCTTCACCGTCGACCCCAACATCCTGGCCAAGGCCAAGAGCGAGCTCGGCAGCATCAAATCGGACCTACCCCTGATGGTGAACGATTATGTGGCCAGTTACATCAATTTCTTCGCCAACACACTGAGGGGCCACAACACGCTGCTGCATTCGTTCGAGCGCGCCGGCCGCTACCGCGCCATGATTCAGCGCGTGATGAGCGAGGAGGGCGTGCCGCAGGACCTGATCTATTTGGCCGTGGCCGAATCCGGTTTCCAACCCCGCGCCGTCAATCGCCGCTCGCGCGCCGGCGGCATGTGGCAGTTCATGCCGCACGGCGAGTATGGGCTCACCCGCAACACCTACGTCGACGAGCGCTTCGATCCGGAGAAATCCACGCGCGCCTACGCGCGGTACATGAAGTATCTTTACGACCAGTTGGGCGACTGGTACCTGGCCATGGCAGCTTACGACTGGGGCGCGGGCAACATTCAACGCGCCGTGGAGAAAACCGGCTACGCTGACTTCTGGCAGCTGTACAAGCGCAACAATCTTCCCGGCGAGACCAAGAACTACGTGCCCGAAATTCTGGCCGCCATCATCATCGCCAATAACCCGCAGCAGTACGGGTTCGACGATGTGACGCTCGACCCGCCGGTGCTCACCGATACGGTGACCATCAACTACGCGATCGACCTCAGGCTGGTGTCGGACCTGCTGGATACGCCCGTGGACGAGTTGATGGCGTTGAACCCGGATATGTTGCGAATGCAGACGCCGCCCGATACATCGTTCGACCTGCACCTGCCCGCCGGCACGGCCACGCTCTTCGAGGACCGCATTGCCGAGATTCCCGAAGCCAAGCGCGAATCGTGGCGCTATCACCGCGTGGCCCCCGACGACACGCTGGAATCGGTCGCTCGGACCTATCACGTCAGCGTGGCCGATCTGGCAGCGGCCAACGATATGAGCGCCAGCGAAAGCCTTCAAGGCATCGAGGCGGTGGTGGTGCCCGTCCCGCCGGCGGCGGCATCCTCACGGCGCACATTGCTCTATACGGCGCGCCGGGGCGATACGCTGATCACCATTGCCGACCGCTTCGGCGTTTCTCTCGAACAGTTGCGCCGCTGGAACCAGATGACCGGGGTCAAGGTCGAGCCGGGACGCCGCCTGCACGTGGCTGAGCCGGCGCACCTGGTGCAAGCTTCGGCGCGTCGCCGCCGCCCAACGGCTACGGCGGCGAAGAACAGGACCGGCGAGGCGGACCCGCCGAAGAAGGCGGCGTCAAGAAGCGCCTCGACGAAAAAAACCAGCGCCTCGGTCGCAAAGAGCCGTGTCGCGAAGAAGCCTGCGCAAGCCACGAAGTCCTCCAGTCCATAAAAACTTCGTCGATACTCATTCTGCACTTGTGATTTGCTGGCATTGTGTGCAAGCTATTGCTACAATGGCTTCCGCAAAGCGGAGCACTCGTTCCGCGACGCGAACAACAGCGGTTCTCGAGATGGGGTGGGGCGAAGGGAGAGAGCAAAGCGGCTTTTTCCCCACGAAAAGGCCACTCTTCGATGAACTCAAAATGCCTCATAGTATTTCCAGAACCGCTCTATGAAAGCCCAACAGGAGCAGCGGAGATCCGCTGGAGGCGAAACGGAATGGACGACGTGTTCAGGATGTACGCGATGAGTGACGGCAACCTCGATACGGAGCCGGCAGAGCTGGACCCGGATCACGATGAAGACTTCGAAGACGACGAGATCGAGACCTCCAGCGTGCTTACCTCGTCGGATGACGACGAGGGCGTGGTGGACGAAGTGGAAGTAGTGGCCGTTGAAGTGCCGCCCGCCGCGCCGGCGGTGAAGAAGGCCCCGGCCAAGAAGGCTGCAAAAAAGGCGCCGGCCAAGAAGGCTGCCGCCAAGAAGGCGCCGGCCAAGAAGGCTGCCGCCAAGAAGGCGCCGGCCAAAAAGGCTGCGAAGAAGGCCGCCAAGAAGGTTGCCGCCAAGAAAGCCCCGGCGAAGAAGGCCGCCAAGAAGGCTGCCGCCAAGAAGGCGCCGGCCAAAAAGGCTGCGAAAAAGGCCGCCAAAAAAGCCCCCGCCAAAAAGGCTGCGAAGAAAGCCGCCAAGAAGAGCAAGAAGAAGTAGAGCTGGCCGGTCCAGGCATCGAAAAAGCCCGGTTTCCAGCCGGGCTTTTCAGTATTCCGATGCATTGGCGACTGGCCGCAACGGCCGCTGGAATCGCGTGACGCTTCCGCTAGGGCAGTTTAAGAAACAGTGTGTCAGCTTGGACGATGCTCAAGGTCGCCGCTCACCGTTGATCGCGCCGACTCAGCGATTTTTCTCCGGCCACAGAATTCCTTAAACTGCCCTAAGTCGGGCCTACGAACTGCGGGACGCGATCTGGTGCAAATGATGCCGCTGGTGAACGAGATAGTCCTCGATTAAGAAGCGCAGCGTGACCGGCGCATCGTCCCCCACGGTACACCTCGCGTCGAGACGGTCCTCGGGAACGCGATCCACGACCGCTGCCAGGATCTCGTGCTCGGCCTGCCACCAGCGCAGAAGCGTCTCCCACGGCTGGCCTTCATACCCGTGCGCCGCGACCCACGCGTCTTGAGCGTACTTCGGCCCCGCATATGAGCCGTCGATCGCGGCGCGCACAAAGCGCTGCCGGTTGTTTGCCGCCGAGTCGAGCAAGTGCCCGACGATCTGCTTGCGCGTCCATCCGCCGGCGTGGTCTGGAACGTCTATGAGCTCCGGCGGGACGGCATGAAGCGTCTGCTGAAACTCGCTCAACTCCGCGCGAAACCGCCGCGCAAGCTCGCTAGGCATAGGATTTCACCCCAGATTTCGGCGTTTACGCACAGGCCGCGCCCTTCGCCTTGCGTGCGCAGCGGCGAAGGCGAAGCGACTGTGGGTTGTTACTTCTTCAGCTCCGCGAGCGCGGCCAGCACTTCCTCGGAGTGGTGCTGCGGATCGACCTTCGTCCACTCCTTCACGATCTTTCCGTCCGGATCGATCAGGAACGTGTTGCGGTTGGCGATCGTCATAGGTCCGAAATGACCAAGCGACCCGTATTCGTCGACGACCTTGTGCTCCGGATCGGCCAGGAGCTTGAAGGTCAGCCCGTCCTTGGTGCAGAACTGCTTGTGGCTGTCGGTCGTGTCCACGCTCACGCCCAGAACGACCGCATTGTCGGCTTCGAACTTGGAAAGGTCGCGCTGGAAGTTGTGCGCCTCAATGGTGCACCCGGGGGTCATGTCCTTGGGGTAGAAGTAGAGCACGACCCATTTGCCGCGATAGCTGTCGAGCGAAACCGGCGAGCCGTCCTGGGAAGGCAGGGTGAAGGTCGGTGCAGTCTGGCCCACGGCGGGCATAGTCTGGTTGTCGGCTGCGCGGACGTTGACAAATGTCGCCACAGCAAGTGCCACGGTCATCGCGGCGAACACATAGAATAGAATCTTTTTCACGACAGACCTCCGGTGATTGGACGGGAACGATCCTCGAACAGACGCAGAAAATGTGATCGCCCGACGGTTTCGAGTGTAGTCGGTCCGCTTCGGACCCTTGACCTGCAGGTTCAATGCACGATCGGCGGCTTGACCGACAGATCGTCCAACACGGCGGCCGGGTGGGCCGCCGGCGCGGTCACGTTCGTCCACACCTTGGCGATCTTGCCCTGCGGATCGATGAGGAAAGTGTTGCGGGCTGCCGCCGGGGCGCCGTTCAGGGTGCTCGCCGATCCATACGCTGCCGCTACTTTGCCGCCGGTATCCGACAAGAGCGGAAAGGTGATTCTCGCCCGCGCCGCAAACTGCTTGTGGCTGGACAGCGGGTCTTCGCTGATGCCGAGGACCTGCCCGTATTTTTCATATTGGGCCAGGTTGCTTTGGAAGCCCTTGGCCTCCGCCGTCGACTGATTGCCAGAGTCTTTGGGATAGAAAAACAGCACTACGTACTTGCCGCGGTAGCTGGCCAGCGACACCGTAGTTCCGTTTTGCGAGGGCAGTGAAAACTCGGGGGCGATTTGGCCCACGGCCGGAGGTCCGTTTCCCGCTGCGCAAACTGTGACCAAGGCAAACGCGGACGCAAGGGCCGCGAGAAGGCAAACGAGAAGCACCCGTCTCAAGACAACCTCCTGGAAGAGCTGGAGCATGTTGGATTTTGAATCTAGGAGCGGTTACAAGTCTATCAGCGCGGGATGGCCTCGATGGCAATCGAGGATTCGTCGGCGCGCCGGATCAACGCCTCCCGGTCGAAGAGCAGCGTGTGGCCGGCCTCGATGGCAAGGCAGCTTGCGGCGGCGCCGACCATGTTCTCGATGGTTCGGACACCGATGACCGGCACATCGAAGCGCAGATCCTGATTCGGTTTGGCGACCTTGACTACCGTCAGCCTGCGCTCAAGCGTCGAGGCAGGTTCGGAATCTTCTTCGTTGAGCGTCTGCATCAGCCGGCCGGCGCGCTCGATCGTCGCATCGGTGCCTTCCATGGCCTCAACGGCAACGCAGGCCTGCGCCGCCACCACCACAGTCTGGCCGATATCGAATCCGGCGACGGCGCGGGCGACACCGAGCCCATATTCGATGTTCTTGCGCTCGTCTTCGTCCGGAGCACGAGCCGTCAGCACTCCCTGCTGCGCCAGCAGCGGTTCGAGGAACGAGGTGGAGCTCATCAGCTCGATGCCTTCGTCGGCGAGCACCTTGGCCACCGCGCCTAGCAGCATGTCGGTATTGCGCGTGCGCAGGTTTAAGAGCAGCTTGGCCAGCCGCCAGTCCGGCCGGATGGACGAGAAGATCTGCTTGTGCTTGACCTGCCCGGCCATCACCGCGGCTTTCACGCCCTCTTTTTGAAAAGTCTCGATCAGCCGCGACAACTCGCCCAGCGAAAGCCAGTAGACTTTGATCCGCTCGTCGCAGGCCGCGCGGTGGTCGATCTCCGGGTCGGTCTCTTCGCGGATGGCGGCGACCACGACCTCGAACCCCTGCGCCCGTGCCGCGTCGAGCAGCAGGAAAGGGAATCGCCCATTGCCGGCGATGAGACCGAGCTTCATCGGATCCCAATGCCTCGTGATTCCCCGCTCCCAATTCCGGCACACTCGACCACGGCTCCCGTAGGGAGCCCGCGAAAATAGCCCAGGGTGGAGTCCGCAGCGGCGGACGGAACCCTGGGATCGCGGCGCGCGATCATGGCCGTCCCGGAGGGCCGGCCGAATCGAACTGCCTTCTTTGAGGTAGGATACGGTCCTGCCATGTCACACACCTACTGTTGTTCCTTGTTTCATTGTGTCTTCTCGACCAAGGGGAGAGCGAGATCGATCCCTATCGAGATCCAGCCTCGGCTGTGGGCGTATATGGGCGGGGTAGCACGGCGACACGAAATGAAGGCGCTTGCGGTGGGCGGGACGGAAGATCACATTCATCTTTTACTTTCGCTCCCATCGTCTCTTTCCATCGCCAAAGCCATGCGGGAGCTCAAAAGCGCGTCGTCGCGATGGATGCATGAGAGTGGCGTGAACGATTTTGAGTGGCAGGAAGGCTACGGCGCGTTTTCCATCGGACATGCGCAACTGGAGGCGACCCTCGCGTACATCGCCCGGCAGGAAGAGCACCATCGGAAGCGGGATTATCAGCAGGAATTCATCGCCTTTCTCAAGAAACATCACGTCGAATACGACCCTCGGTATGTCTGGGGATGAAGTTCGGCCGGCCCTCCGGGGCGGCAGCGGCCCTCCGGGCCCCCATTCCCAGGGTTTTGCGCGCTTCGCGCGCGGCACCCTTGGCTACTCTCGATCGCTCCCTCCGGGAGCGGGAAAAACTCACATCTCTTTCCTCGGCGAAAGCCAGCGGTGGAAAAGGTTCAACGGCGATTTCGCTTCGCTCGATTGCATTACCGCAGCGGAGCGATTTCTTGCGGTCCCTTTCCCGCCCGGCAAAGCTCCCAGTCGGCCATCAGTTCGGCTTTGTGCTTCCCGGCCCAGCTTACCGCCTTACCGAGAGCCTTGCGCGAAATCGAGCCGCTCTTGATCACCGCCAGGCTATCAATGGCCACCGCGACCTCATCTTCGTCATACCAGACATAAAAATGAGGCGTTTCGCTCCCGGTGAATTCCATTCGAATCTGAATCCCATCGAACTCGCTGATTGTCGTCAAGGCCCGTCCCTCCTTGCAACGCAAAATCATGCTCCAAGGGAGGGTCGAAAATCCAGTCTTTATTTGATGATCCCCCGCTGGCTGCGCTCGATGAACCGACTTGACGTTCCCTCCATAGCTATACCGGGAGCCATGCTCATTCATATTTCTTAGCTTCATCAAGCTTCTTCTGCGCTTCATCTTGCAGACCTAAGGCCTGGAGTACCTTCGCGTGGAACTGCAGATTCCGAGCCAGATCCCGCTCGTAATAATTGCCGTGCTCGAATTGTGATTGGCGAGCCCACTCAACAGCCTTGCGGCCAAAATCCTCCGCTTCAGACAAGTCACGGTCCGAGCTTGCCAGATCGCCCGCCATGCCTTCAATGGTGCCCTTCACCGAGTAGGCAGCACTGCTCCCCGAATTGTCGTCGTGGCCCAGCTTAACCAATTCAACCGCTTTATCAGCCCAAGCAAGCGCATTGGCCAGATCTCGATTGTTGGCGCAAGCCGTGGCGGCATAGACGAAGGCAGATCGTTTCTCGATAAAGCGCACCTCCGGAGCGAACTTTTCAGCGGTTTCCGCAGCCTGATTGCAAACATCTTCTGCTCCTTTAGGGTCGGTTCGTGCCGAAATTGCTTTGTTGCATTGACTGAAGAGCGGAAAGTACCGATCCGCAACCTGCTCGTCATCGGACCCTGGATGATAATCGGTTAGGGCAAACGCGATTGATAATGGGCCAGTCGCCGCTACCGCAATACCGTCCTTCTCGAAGGGATGGAAAGTCCATTGCTTCACGCAGTCGATTGCCGCCTGCAGCAGCATCGGCGGCCCGCTCGCCACCTTCGTTGCTTCGACCTTTCCTTGGGGGTCGACTCGAACTTCCAGCACAACCGTTCCCCCGATTCGCGCTGCCTTGGCGATCGGCGGATAGACAGGATCTACCCGGTGGTCGACGTGCTGCTCAATCGTTGCTTGATCGACGGCAATGGCCTCCTGGGCTTCCCCAACCCAGGCGGGGACTGTGAGCAAGGCAACGATGAACGCGAATCTGACCGTGCTCATGAATTTCCCAAATCTCACTTGATCACTCCCCGCTGGCTGCGCTCGATGAACTTGACCAGCAGCGCCACGTCCTCGCCCTCGAGCTGGCGGATCTTTTCGAGCGCCTGCGTGGTGTTCATCTTCGCCGCCAGCAACAGCCGGAACGCCTTGTGCAGCCGCTCCAGCCGCTCCGGCGAGAAACCCTTGCGCGCCAAGCCGATTTTGTTGATCCCGAAGGCCTTGTTCTCGCGGCGCGACGAGGTGAGCGAAAAGGGCAGCACATCCTGCGTCACGATCGTTCCACCGCCGATGTAGGC
>JASHTH010000007.1 GCA_030040655.1 Acidobacteriaceae bacterium
GAATGCGCCGTGCTCGCCGTACGCGGCTGCATCCCATGTCTGGCTCATCGCAGACCTCCGGCTTCAGTTTCGCAGAACGGCGAACTCCGACGGGATTCAATTCGGAAAAGGGAGAACTTACATTTCGATACGAACGAGGAAGCCGCGCACCGATCTCAGATCGACTGCACCGGGACGAGCGTCAAATCGTCGATCAGCCCCACTTCTTTCTGCACGAAGGGTTCGCCGTATTTCACCCCCGCCAGCAACCCGTAGTGCCGCGCCTCGGCAAAGGTGCGCTCGCGAATCTCTTCTTCGGGAACGAACAGCCCTCCGCCCTGCGCCTGGTTCGCATACTGGGAGCGATAGGCCATCAGAGCTGCGTGCCGCTGCTCGATGAAAGGCGTGATGTCGACGATGAAAGTGGGCCGCACATCGGCATAAAGGCTCGCATAGACAATCTTGAACGGCCGGTGCGGTTTGAGCGCCGCAGCCTCTTCGCCCGCAACTCCGGCCTCGAACTTAGCCAAGCCGGACAAAAAGCACGCCTCGTAGCCGAGCTTTGCGACGATGGCATGGTCAGGGTGGCGCGCGTCCCAATACGGCAGAATCACCACGCGCGGCCGCAACTGGCGCAGCACGCGCACAATCTTGACCCGGTTTTCGAACGTGTTCTCGATGGCGCCGTCGGGCAGATCGAGCGCCTGCCGCCAAGTTACGCTCAGCAGTCGCGCCGCTTCCTCCGCCTCGTGCGCGCGCTCGTCCGCGTTGCCGCGCGTTCCCGTTTCGCCGCGGGTCAAATCGAGAATCGCGGTGCGCAATCCCCGCGCCGCCATGCGCAGCAGGGTGCCGCCGCAGGTCTGCTCCACGTCGTCGCGATGCGCGGCGATGGCCAGCACATCGATGCCTGGTCCATCGAGTGCCGGCGCGACCGTCATATTGTGTTCGCTCAGTAAACGGTGTTATCGCCGTCGGTGGGTGCGTCCATGTAAGCCACGTCCCAGGCCGTGCCGGTCACGGTCACGTACTGGTTGTCGATCGAAGAGCCGTCGGTGGTCGAATAGATGTACACCTGCCCGCCCTGCGCGGTATAGAGCTTGTGTAAGCCGGTAACCGCGGCGAGGCCCGTCGCATCGCCGATGTATGGCTCGAGGAGAACCACCTTGTTGCTTGAGGTGTTGTACATGGTGAGGCAACCGTAAGCCAGTCCATGGGCAAATCGCTCGCCATTGGTGCACTTGGTCATGGCGATCCACAGCGTATTGTCATCGGCCAGAATCATGCGCGTGGGCCCGCCCGGGGCTCCGTCGCTGATCGAAACCGGGGCGGAAGCCGTTTTCGATGTCGTATTCACCAGCGTCAGGTATCCGCCAAAAAGACCGTCCGGCTCCAGCTTCTGGCCGATGACATACATCGTGGAACTATCGACGAGCGCGTTGCTGGCGCCCCCCGGCGTAGGAATTGTCCGCATTGGTGCAGTGCTGCTGTTAGCGCACGGCGTGCTATCGCATGGGAGCAGTCCGGATTGCTGTCCGACAAGAAAGATCAGCGGCGCTACCGGCAGCACCGACACCGAAGCTGTTGCTCCGCCGCACTCGGGCCCGCAATTCAGGATGAACGCCGTTCCGCCATCGGCGGAGAAGACCGCTTTCACAGGGCGATCGAAGACCAGTGGCGCGCCGTAATAGTTGCCGGTCGCATCTGTCGCGTCGGGGCTCTGCGCCTGAAACAGGCACCAGGTCGGGGCGTTTTGCGGCTCGCAGTCCATCGCCGCCTTAGGCCAGGTGCCAGGACCTCCGGAATAGGCCAGCGTCTGCGCGGCCGACAATTCGCGGGCGTAGTAGAGATAATTCGAGTTCTGGACGAAGGCCAGTGCGACCGATCCGCCGGGGTTGACGCTGACGCGATAGACGCCGGGAAGGCTCAGCGACACCGCGGCAGCGGTGGACTGGTTCACCACGGTGAAGAGATGAGAGGACTGGTTTGCGGCGAAGACAAAGGCCTGGTTGCGGGTGATAAAGATGCTCGACGACAAGCCGCTGAGTCCGGTGACCGTCCCCGAAGTCGCTTCCTTCTCATAGTTCACGGTGGTAAAGCTGCCGTCTCCGGAGCCGTAGACGGCGCCGATCTGTTCCTCCGGCATGTTCTGGATGGTGATGGGCAGCGCTCCCGAATAGCCGGAGATGGAAAATGACGCGGTCTTGTCATTATAGCTTTGACGAATATCGTAGAATGCGTCGACGAACTGCAGTGCGCCTTTGGCCAGCGCGCTGGGGTTTTGGATCGCGATCAAAACACGGTTGGTAATTCCGCTGGGTGGCAGCGTGCGACCGGCAAAGAAAAACGTGGACCCGCAACCCGCCAGCGCGCCGGAAACCACCAGGGCGGCGCATGCACTCAGCCAAAGACTTCTCTTCTTCAAAATCCCTTACCTCGAAGGAAAAACGCGGCACAATCGGCGGATTGCGCCCCGCCGCGACAGGGAATTTCGGTTAGCCGCATACCCTTTTGACTTCCGAAGTATAACAAAGCAACCCGCTGCCCCGAACCGCTTCAGGAAATGGTGTGTCCTCTCTTGCGATGCTCGAGGTCGCCGCTCCTTCCGCCCCGGAGCTTAGGGTCGCGTCGACTCATTGATTTCGCCTTCGAATACAGAATTTCCTGAAACGGCATAGCGCGGCCCCGCCGCTTCGCATAGCATGGCAACAGAGTGGCTCGATTCGAGGACATTTTCTCCACCCGCCCCGTACTCGCCGACGGCGCCATGGGAACGGTGCTCTACGCGCGCGGCGTCTTCATCAACCGCTGCTACGACGAGCTGAACCTCTCCGATCCTGGCCTGATCCTTTCCATCCACGAAGAGTATCTGCAGGCCGGCGCGGAGATCCTCGAGACGAATACCTTTGGCGCCAACCGTTTTCGTCTCGCTCGCCACGGCCTCGCCGGAAAAGTCGCCGAGATCAATGCCGCCGGGGTAAGGCTCGCGCAGCAGGCGGTCGCGCACCTGAAAGAGAAGCAGGCGGGCGAGGCCTGGGTGGCCGGATCGATCGGCCCACTCGGCGTTCGCCTCGAGCCGCTTGGACCGACCGGCCTGGACGAAGCCCGCGCCGCTTTCGCTGAACAGATTCGCGCCCTGGCCGCCGCCGGCGCCGATATGCTCATCATCGAGACGATGCCTGCCCTCGATGAGGCGCACGAGGCGCTCAAGGCCGCGCGCGAAACCGCGCCCGATCTCCCCGTCCTGGTCATGGTCACGGTCGACGACGAGTCGAATTGCCTCGACGGCTGCTCGCCGCAGCACGCGGCGGCCCTGCTCACCGAGTGGGGCGCGAACGCGGTCGGCGTCAATTGCTCGACCGGCCCAGCCACGGTGCTCACGGCGATTGAAGCCATGCGCCCGGTCACTGCCCTGCCGCTGGCCGCCATGCCCAATGCCGGTATGCCGCGTGCGGTCGAGGGACGCAACATCTATCTCTGCTCTCCGGAGTACATGGCCAGCTTCGCCCGCAAAGCTCTTCGCGCCGGCGCGCAGTTCGTCGGCGGATGCTGCGGCACCACGCCCGATCACATTCGCGCCATGCGCTCGGCCCTGCGCGCCATCGACGCGCAAGCCCGCGTGACCGCCGCCGGCGCGGCGCCGCCCATTGAAACGGAAACGCCGCCGGCTCCGCTGGGCAAGCGCTCGCGTATGGGCTCGCTCGTCGCGAGCGGCGAATTCATCGCGCTGGTGGAAATCGTGCCCCCACGCGGCATCGACTGCTCGAAAGAGATCGACGGCGCGCGAATGCTGGCCGGGCTCGGCGTCCACGCCATCAATGTGCCCGATTCGCCTCGCGCTTCGGCGCGCATGAGCGCGCAAAGCCTGTGCATCCAGATTCAACAGAACGCCGGCATCGAAACCGTACTGCACTATACCTGCCGCGACCGCAATGTGCTGAGCATCCAGTCCGACCTGCTTGGCGCTTCGTCGATCGGCCTGCGCAATATCCTCTGCCTCACCGGCGACCCGCCCAAGCTCGGCAACTATCCCGACGCGACAGCCGTCTTTGACGTCGATTCCATCGGCCTGGTCAACATCGTGCGCCGCCTCAACCACGGCCTCGACATCGGCTCCAACTCCATCGGCGCCTCGACTAATTTCACCATCGCCTGCGCGGCCAATCCCGGCGTGCCCGACATCGAGCACGAGCTGCACCGCTTCCGCTACAAGGTCGAAGCCGGGGCCGAATATGCCATTACCCAGCCTGTCTTCGATCTGCGCCTGCTCGAAGAGTTTCTGCGCCGCACCGAGGATTGCAGTATTCCCGTCATCGCCGGGATCTGGCCGCTCACCAGCCTGCGCAATGCCGAGTTCATGAGAAACGACCTGCGCGTCTCCATGCCCGAAGAGATCATGCTGCGCATGGCCCAGTGCGAAACGCCCGACGCCGCGCGCCGCGAAGGCATCCGCATCGCGCAGGAGATGCTGGAGGCCGTGCGCCCCATGGTGCAGGGGGTGCAGGTTGCCGCGCCCTTCGGACGCTACGCCGCCGCCGCCGAGGTGCTCGCCGGCGTGCTACCCCAGCCGGCAAGCCGTTAGGATCACAGAGTTATGCCTTCGTTCGAAGAATCTCTCAACAAACTCGAATCCATCGTCGAGCGCCTGGAAAAGGGCGACCTCACCCTCGAAGAGTCGCTCAAGCTCTTCGAAGAAGGGGTACAGCTTTCCGCCGCCTGCAAACAGGAGCTGGACGCCGCCGAAGGCAAAGTGCAAATGCTGGTAAAGCAGCGCGACGGCTCGCTGAAGGCCGAGGCCTTCCTTACCGAAAAGCCATCCTGAACTGCCGCACCCGCCGTGCTGGTGCGGCGAGATACTCTGAACGCATTCCAATGCACCGGGTCCGTTGTCGGCTGTTCAGTTGCACTCGCTGCGAGCGCGGCTTTGCTTGAAAACGCAACGCAAAATGTCGATAGAGTCCGGGGAGCCTTCCTTGCAACAGACCAAACTCATCCGGCCCGAATACTCCGAGCGCTTTCGTTGCATCGGACCTGCTTGCGAGGACTCCTGTTGCCAGGGCTGGGCCGTTCCCATCGATCAAGCCGCATTTGAAAAATACCAGGCCCTCCCCGAAGGACCGCTGCGCGTGCTGCTCGACGAAAACATGGAGCGCACACCCGGCGACGCGAATCCACAGCATTTCGCCAGGATGCGCATGGGGCCGTCCCACACCTGTCCCATCCTCACCGAAGATCGTCTCTGCCGCATTCACGCCGAGCTCGGCGAGGAGTTCCTCTGCCGCACTTGCGCGCTTTATCCGCGCATTGTTTCTACGATCGACAATCTGGAGGAAAAAGCGCTCTCGCTCTCCTGTCCCGAGGCGGCGCGACTCGTCCTGCTCGACCCGGATCTGTTAACACGCATGGGGAGCAGCGGCGCTTATCAGATGACCTGGGACGACACGCAGCAAGATGCGCGTGAGTTGCTGCCTTTTTTCTGGCCGATCCGCGAAATCGTATTGACGCTCGTGCGCAATCGCGCTTATCCGCTTTGGCAGCGGATGTTTTTGCTGGGAACGTTGTGCCGGCGGCTCGATGGCGTGGTGCGCGGAGAAGTCGATCGCGGAGTCGTCCAGGTTCTGCAAGGCTTTTCAGGCGCCGTGGCCGTGGGTTCCCTGCGCGCGGCCATGGAGAAGATCCCCGCCGATCTGCCACTTCAGCTCGATATGGTCTTGCAGCTAGCCGGCCTGTGCCGCGACCGCGCCTTCATCGGACCGCGCTTCGTCGATTGCATCGAACAGTTCCGGAATGGCATCGGTTACGCTCCTCAGGCAACCCTGAAGACCCTCATCGACGGCTATGCAGAAGCACAGCAACGCTACTTCGCGCCCTTTTTCGCAACCCATCCGCACATTCTCGAAAACTACCTGATCAACGCCATCTTTCGCAGCCAGTTTCCGTTCGGCACCAAGGACGGCCGGCTCGCGCTCGAACCCAAGATGGCCTATGAGTTCGCGCTGTTGGCCACGCAATTTGCGCTGATCAAGGGGCTGCTGATCGGCGTCGCCGGCTTGCACAAAGAAAACTTCTCGCCTGCCCACGTCGTTCAAACCGTGCAGGCGGCTTCGAAGCATTTCGAGCACCACCCGCAGTTCCTCGACCGCGTCCACGCGCTGCTCGTCTCAACGGGGCGCGATAACCCGCATGGGCTGACGATGCTGCTGAGGAATTGACCGCTGAGAGCTATCAGTCTTCAGCTCT
>JASHTH010000503.1 GCA_030040655.1 Acidobacteriaceae bacterium
CCACCTGGCCCTTGGTGATCTCCGGCGCCTCGCCATTGATGTTCTTCACCAGGATCGAAATGCGGCGGTTCGATGGATCGAAGGGATTGCTCTTGACGCGCAGCATCTGGTCGGCGTAGCCGCGCACCTGCGTGACCTGGTCGGCGCGCACTCCATCCTGCTGCAGCAGCCGCCGCGCGGAGTTGGCGCGGTCAGCGGAAAGCTCCCAGTTCGAGTAGTCGTTCTCCGGCGCGTACTGCGCGGAGTCGGTATGGCCCTCGATCAGCAGCGAATTCGGAAGCGACTTCAACTCGCCGGCGAGCAGCGCCAGCAGCTCCTGCCCGCGATCGCTCAAATGCGCGCTGCCCGTTTGGAAAAACGTTCCGTTCTTGCCTTCGAGCAGCTCGATGCGCAGTCCTTCGGGTGTGATCGTGATCTCGATCTGCTTGGAGAGCTGCTCGAGCTCTTTTTGGGCCTTGATCTGGCTTTCCAGCTTCTCTTTCAGCTTCTGCATCTGGTCGTCGTGCGTCACCGCCACGGCGACGCCGTTTCCGGACATGGTGGTGCCCAGCAGATTGGCCGTGCCCTTGGGATCGTTGAAGTAGCCGGCGACGGCTTTTTTGACCTTTTCGCTCGAGCCCATCAGCCACAGCACGATGAAGAGCGACATCATGGCGGTTACGAAGTCGGCGTAGGCCACCTTCCACGCGCCGCCATGATGGCCGCCGTGTCCGACCTTCTTCTTGATAATGACAACGGGTTGAGCCTTGCCGAGCATCGCAAGTCGCTCCTTCGAGCGGTTCCACGGTGAATTGACCCGGTTTCGGGCATCGTTCAAGGTGGCTCTTTCTCGAGGAAAGAGCCAACCGACTTCTAGGGCTCCGCGCTATACCAACTGTGGAACCGCTTTAAGCCGCGACAGCAGGCTCAGCGGCCACGGCCGCCGTTGCACTGCTCTTGCAGCTTTTCTCCATTTCGTCGAAGGTGGGCCTGAGGTGCGCCGGAATGGCCCGCCGCGCCATCTCGACGGCGATGATCGGCGCAGAGCCCTTCAAAAAAGCCAGCAGCAACACGCGCAGCACGTGCAGGTAGGCGTCGTGCTCGTCGGCGCTCTTGGCCATGTTCGAGCTCAGCGGGCCGGCCACGCCGTAGCACAGCAGAATGCCCAGGAACGTGCCCACCAGCGCCGCCGCGACTTTGTGGCCGATCTCCTCCGGCGGCCCTCCCAGCGCGCCCATGGTGATCACCACGCCCAGCACCGCGGCCACGATTCCCAGCCCCGGCAACGAGTCGGCCATGGTGGAAAGCGCCGTCACCGGCACGGTGGCTCCGTGGTGGTGCACCTCCATGTCGAGCTCCATCATCTGGTCCATGTCCAAGGGCTCCACGCCGCCGGTGATGGCCATGCGCAGCGTATCGCAGACAAAGTCGCAGGCGTGGTGATCGTTGACGAACTCGGGATAGTGCTGGAAGATGGCGCTCTCGGCCGGCTTCTCCACGTCGTTTTCCACGCTGAGCAGGCCTTCCTTCCGCACCTTGTTCAGGAACTGGTACATCATGCGCAAGGTGCTCAGGTAGCGTTCCTTGCCAAAGGGCGAGCTTTTCAGCGTGCCCACGACTCCGCCCGCAATGGCCTTCAGAATGTGCATCGGATTGGCCACCAGCAGCGTGCCGGTCGCCGCTCCGGCAATGATCAACAACTCCGCGGGCTGCAGCAGCACCTGGATGTGGCCTTTCTCCATGAGAAAGCCGCCGATGACCGCGCCGAAGACTACGACAATGCCTACAATGGCGAACATGGCAGCCTCCCCGGCGCCAGCATTACGCGATTGCCGCCCGCGTTCATGCTCGCCCGCATGGCCGACTGCGCTCTCTCCAGCAGTTCCGCCAGCGTATCGAGTTTCTCAGCCTGCGCCGCGCCGACGCTCACGCTGACCGAAAGTCGATCGCCCCACCAGCGGAAGTCGGTGGTGCGAGCCAGGCCGGCCAGCACCTGGGCGTGCGCGGCCAGCGTCTCGGCCGAGCGTTCGTGCGAGATCACGAGAAATTCGTCGTCGCCCCACCGCCCCGCTTCCTCGCCGGGTCGCAGCGCATTGGCCACAACGTGCGCCATTTTTTCGAGCATCGCCTCGCAGGCTCGCGCGCCGTGGGTCTTACGCAGCTCGTGGGCCTGGTCCACGGTAATCCACAGCACGCCGAAGGAAAGATGGTTTCGGGCGCACTCGGCAAACTCCGCCTCCAGCCGCTCCTGAAGCTCGACCTGACCCGCCTCCTCGGCCTTGTGGTCGTGCCACTCTCCGTGGGGCAATGCATCCAGCCGTTCGGCGGAATGAAAGACCGCCGCCATCCCAACCCGCGCGCCCAACTCGTTGCGCAGCACCAGAATCCGCACCAAAGCCGGTATTTCATGACCTTGCCGGTGCTGCATGTGCACCAGCGAGCCCCGTCCCGGCATCGTCTCCACGCCGGTCTGTGCCGTCCACTGCACCGTGCCGCCGGCGAGGAGTGTTTCCAGCGCAAAGCGGACGGGCCGGCCGACCAGATCGGCTCCGGCATAGCCGGTAAACGCCTCGGCGGCGCGGTTCCAGAAGGCCAGATTTCCCTCATGGTCCGCAATGGCCACACCGTGAGGAAGGCCTTCTAAAGCGGCCTCGAGCAATTCTGTGCGATCGTTCAT
>JASHTH010000504.1 GCA_030040655.1 Acidobacteriaceae bacterium
GGCGGAACCTCCCCGATCAACGAAATTCGCGAGATCGACCTGGCCGGAGACACGGTGAGGGAGATCAACATTGGAGATCTGAATGCCGCTCTGCAATCGGCTCCATCCAGTTGTACGGAATGCCCCAGCATCGCGGGTAATTTGTCGACGTTTCATCACGACGTGACTCCGCTACCGAACGGTCACGTGCTGGTGCTCACGGACATGCTTAAGAATCTCCCACCCTCAGAGACCGGTGAGCCGAAGGCGGAGAATGTGACCGGCGATGTGGTCGTGGACCTCGACGAAAACTGGAACCCGGTATGGGCCTGGAACGAGTTCAATCACCTCGACACCCACCGTCACCCGTATGAATGGCCGGATTGGACGCACTCGAACGCCGTGGTGTACTCGCCCGACGATGGAGACTTCCTGATTTCCATCCGGCACCAGAATTGGGTCATCAAAGTCAACTATCAAAACGGCTCCGGGGATGGAAGCATGGTCTGGAAGCTGGGCTACCAGGGAACTCTCACTCTGAAAGGAGGGAATGACCCGCAAGACTGGCAATATGCTCAGCACGATCCAGGTTACTTCAGCCCGAACACATCCGGCGTTTTCGAACTCGGGCTCATGGACAACGGCGACGACCGGCTCTACCCCACGAGCAATAAGACTTGCACGCCGCAGAGTTTGCTCCCCACGTCGTGCCTCTACTCGACGATTCCTGTCTTCCAAATCGATGAGAAGGCAAAGACCGCGACGCTCGTCTTCCATCAAAAGTTGCCCCACACGCCGGCCAATCAACCCGGCAGTTCCCCTACCGATCTGTACAGTTTCTTCGGTGGAAATACCGACGAGCTGCCGAACGGAAACGTGGAATATGACTTATGCGGGCTCGTCATACCGCCCAGCTCAGCAGGAGGAACCGCCGGATCGGCTTCGATGGTTCGCGAGGTGACGCAGGATGCAAGCGACCCAACGCTGGTTTGGTCGCTGGAACTTGAGAACGAGAATTTCTATCGCGCGTTCCGTGTCCCCAGCTTGTATCCGGGCGTGCAGTGGTAACTCGGATTCTCACCCTCCATTGACTGGAACAAAAATGGGAGCGCCATCGAGGCGCTCCTATTTTTTGCGAAATCTGAGGGGTCTCTTCTCGACCCAGTCACTTGGGCAATGCGAACGCCACATATTCGCCGCCCACGGGCGAGCGCGGATCGCGGCCGCCACTGGCCGCAATGACAACATATTGTCGCCCGTCGATCATGTACGTAGCCGGCGTGGCGACGCCCGCGAACGGCAGCACCGTCTCCCACAGTAGCTTGCCGTTGCGCATGTCGAAGGCGTGGAATTTGCGGTCGGCGACGGTGGATCCGATGAAGAGCACGCCGCCTGCCGTCACGATGGGGCCGCCGTAGGTCTCGGAGCCCGTGTTCGTGATTCCCTGCTTGACGAGTTGGGGATATTCGCCCAGATGAATCTTCCAGAGATACTTGTTGGATTTGAGATCGATGGCGCTCAGTGTGCCCCACGGCGGCGCGATGGCCGGGTAGCCGTCGGGATCGAGGAATTTGCGATAACCGGTGAAGATGTAACGGTCGGGCGGGGTTGCGGCTTCGGGAGATTTGGACTCGCCTTGCGTGTTCGCGCCGAGGTAGCGGAGCAGCACATCCAGATCGGCGCCCTGAAGGTCGGGCATCGGCGGCATCGTGCCCTTGCCCTGGCGGATGCGATCGGCAATTTGCGCCGCGGTCAACCGGCTGCCGACTCCGACGAGCATCGGCACAGCCGGAGGGTTACCCTGCATGCGCGACCCGTGACACATCGCGCAACGATTGAGATAGAGCGCCGCTCCGGCTTTATCGGCTGGGGCCTGCTCAGTAGGCGCCTGTGCCGGAACCGAAGAAAGCTCCTTGGCCGCAGAGGATTTCGCCCCCTGCGGCGCGAGTCCGCGAAGAGTATCGAGCAGCGCGGTAAGATCGACGTCGCCGATATTGGGGAACGAAGGCATGCGCCCTTTGCCCTGACGAATCGTATCCGTAACCTGCTGGACGCTCAGGCGATCGAGGATGCCGACCAACGAAGGAAAGGCGGGCGGCGCGCCGGAGCGGTCTTCGCCGTGGCAGACGGCGCACTGGCTCTGGTAAACGAGCTCGCCTCGGTTGCCCGTCTGCTCCGCTGGGATAAGGCCGCCGAGCCAGGCCATCTCGTTCGCATTCACATAGAGAACATCGGTATTGGGATCGACGGCCGGTCCACCCCACTCCGCGCCGCCGTCAAAGCCGGGAAGCACGATCGTCTGCTTATCCAGTGCGAAGGGATAGAACTGGCCGTTGCTGCGCAGTCGCGAGAACTCTTTTTCGGCCCAGGCATGGATTTCTGGACTACGGTTGGTCAGGTCGCCGGCAGTAAGGCGCTGACGCGCGAAAGGCGGCGGTGTGTCGGGCAGCGGCTGCGTAGGCGAAGCGACTTCACCCGGAACTGTGCTCGCCGGATACGGATGCTCGTGAATGGGATTGAGCGGCTCGCCGGTGACGCGGTTGAACAGATAGATGTAACCCTGCTTGGTCGTCTGCGCGAGAGCCGGAATGGTCTGACCATTACGATGGAGCGTCAAGAGCGCAGGCGGCGAAGGAAAGTCGCGATCCCAAAGATCGTGATGCACGCCCTGAAATTGCCACAGCAGCTTGCCGGTCGCGGCATCGAGCGCGAGAATGCAGTTGGCGTAGAGATCGTCGCCGACGCGATCGCCGCCGTAGAAGTCGAAAACCGCCGAGCCCGTAGGCGCGTAGACGATTCCGCGCCCGGCGTCGAGCGACATGCCGGCCCAGTTATTAGCCGCGCCGGCCAGTTTCCATGCATTCTTGGGCCAAGTCTCATAGCCGGGCTCGCCGGGCCGAGGAATGGTGTGGAAGGTCCAGACGAGCTTGCCGGTGCGCACGTCGTAGGCGCGGATGTCGCCGGGAGGCGCGGGATGCGTCTCCGGATCGCGTCCGCCGACGATAATCAGGTCCTTGTAAATGATTCCGGGCGAAGTCAGCGCGATCGACTGCTCTTCATAAGGCTCGCGCAGGCCCTTGCGCAGATCGACGCGGCCATCCTCGCCGAATGAGGGGATGGGTTTGCCGGTATCGGCGTCGAGACAATAGAGAAAGTTCATCACTCCTGCGAGCAGCCGGTGCTCTTTGCCGTTCGTCCAGTAGGCTATGCCGCGCGCAGGCTGAGAACCCACGATGCCGGAGTCAAACTTCCAGATCGGCTTTCCGGTGGCAGCGTCGAGCGCGATGATCTTCTGCGTGGGCGTGTAGGCGAAAAGCGTGCGGTCCACGATCAGCGGATTGTCCTGAATGCCGCCTTTTTCGCCGGTGTCGAAGGTCCATGCGATCTGGAGTTGGCTTACGTTGGAGCGATTGATCTCGGTCAGAGGCGAAAAATGCTCGCCGTCGACTCCGCCGTTGTAGACGGGCCAGTCGCTGCTCTGCGCTCCGCACGGCGGCGTTGCCAGCATCGCAGCCACCGCCAAAGTTCCAAGAAATATGAATTGCTTGCGGTTGTTCCAACCGCGAAAGATCATGGTCCGCTCCCAGTACTCGATTCGGATTCGGAATGAGTCGATTCTTTCATGGCGTTGCAGCGCGCGAAAAGATCGGAAGTGGGTCCGGTTCGAGGATACAGGCTTCGGCCGGGAAGGTAAGGGCTTTCGCGGGAAGGGTACGGCCTTCAGCGCGTACATTTGTTGCCCAAAAAAGACACAGAGGCCTTAGCCCCTGAACGGAACTGACCCGCCACCGAAAGATCGAAAGTTTCAGATCGCTGCCGCAGCCCGCCCTGTCGCAGCACGTCACATTTCGACGGGAACTTCACCAATTCCGGATACCATGAACGCGATTTGAAAGTCGAAAGAGAATCCCTCCGGAATTCCCGGCGACCCAGCGTTGCCATGGCATCGAGGTTTGCATGAAGCCGGCAGCAGAGATCGGAACTATCGGCTGCTCCATTGCGGC
>JASHTH010000505.1 GCA_030040655.1 Acidobacteriaceae bacterium
CCGCGCACGCCGGCGGGGTTTACGCCGCTGGTTCCGGCGCCGCAGCTCGCCGCGCACATCGGCGCGCGCAACCTTTACATCAAGAACGACGCCGTCTGCATGCCCACGCTCAGCTTCAAGGATCGCGTGGTGGCGGTTGCGCTGGCCAACGCGCAGGCCTTCGGATTCGACACCGTGGGATGCTCTTCAACCGGCAACCTGGCCAACGCCGTTGCCGCCCAGGCCGCGCGGCTGGGATTGAAGACCTTCATCCTCGTTCCCGCCGACCTCGAGCCGGCGAAGATCCTCAACACGCAGGTCTACGGCGCTACGCTGGTGCGCGTCGAAGGCAATTACGATCACGTCAATCGCCTGAGCTCGCAGATTGCCGACCGCTATAGCTGCGGATTCGTGAACGTGAATCTGCGGCCTTTCTACGCCGAAGGCTCGAAGACCGTCGGCTTTGAGATCGCCGAACAGCTCGGCTGGCGGCTGCCCGACAACGTTGTCGTGCCCATGGCCGGCGGCTCGCTGATCACCAAAATCCGCAAGGCCTTCGACGAACTGATCGCGCTGGGAATTGTGGAGAACAAGGAAGTCCGCTTCTTTGGCGCGCAGGCCACCGGCTGCTCGCCGATTGCCGCCGCCGTCAAAAACGGCAGCGAGTTCATCGAGCCGCAGCGGCCCAACACCATTGCGCGGTCGCTGGCGATCGGCAACCCCGCCGACGGTGTTTATGCCGCGCGCGTGATTCGCAAGACCGGCGGCTGGGCCGAGGATGTTTCAGATGTCGAGATCGTTTCAGCGATCCAGGAGTTGGCCGAAACCGAAGGCATCTTTACCGAGACGGCCGGCGGCGTGACCACGGCGGTGACGGCGCGCCTCTACGCTCACGGCCGCATTCAGCCCGATGAACTGACTATCACCTGCATCACCGGCAACGGCCTGAAGACCACCGATTGCCTGAACGGCGCCTACGGAGAGAACAAGGCCATCCGCCCGCGCCTCGCCGACTTTGAAGAATTCATCGAAGACCAAACTGCTGCGAGCCAGGGCCTGAGCCTGGCAGGGAGATGAGGATGTCTGTCAGGGTCCTTCTACCAAATGCGTTCCAAAAGCACACCAACAACGTGCGCGAGATTTCGAGCTCCGCGGCCAACCTGCCCGAGCTCGTCGCCGAAATCGAGGGCCGCTTTCCCGCGCTGCGCCAGCACCTGCGCGGCGAAGACGGCCAGGTGCGCCGCTTCATCAACTTCTACGTCAACGAAGAAGACATTCGCTTTCTCGGCAACGAAAAGTACCACTTTCAGGAAGGCGACGAGGTGCTGGTGATTCCTTCGATCGCCGGCGGCTGTGACTGATCTCACCGGTTTTTCGAACTGGTGCGAGGCTCTCTCACGCGGAGGGCCTTTTGTTTGGGGATCTGCCTTTGACCCGCAGCCAGCCGGAATATAGCGGATTATTCTCTAAGTCGGACCAGTCTGGGATCCTTTTTCCACACGAGAGATAGAGCGTGAGCCGGCGCAAGCGTTGGATTGTTTGGCTGATTGTCGTTGCCGCCGTGACCTTGGGCGTCGGGCTCAACTTCGAGTGCCTGGAGCGCGTCTCTATCGCCGCTCGCGTTGATCGCGCGCGCATCTTCACGCCGCCGCCTCCGGCGCCAGGCGAAGGATGGCTGCGCCGCGCCTGGTACAATGCCGAGTTCTATTGGGACTTTTCCGAGATTCCGATGGCGCGCCTGAAGCGGTTGAAGATGTTCAACCCCGAGTTGCGCCCGCTGGTCAAAGAGATCGATCGCAGGCAGGCGGCCGGCGATGGAATGCAGTACTCCATGCATCTCTACCGCGAGATTCGCTGGCTGTTGAACTTCACGACGCGGAACGCGGAGACTCGCGCAAAGATCGAAGAACTGCGGCGAAGCCTCGACGAACCCGAAATGCAGAAGCTTGCCACGCAGCAGCAATCGTCGGACGGGAGCTGGGGATTGGGAATCGACGCATGGTATCTGCGGCTCTACTACTCCGTCGACGAGGGCGCAGTCGGCAGTTCGGTTCCGAAGTATCCTCTTCAGTTGCTCGATCGCATCAACTCGCCGGAAAAGCTGACGACTCAGCTCGATTCGGCGCTCTACGATGACTTTACAAAGACCGGAGAATTCAAGCGCGAAGAGCTCGACGAGACATTTTCGGCGCTGGCGCGGCTGCTGTTCGGCCACAAGCAAACCGGGTATCCTTTCGATCCGCGACTACAAAACGCATTGCGGTCCTTCGTAGTCCAGTGGCAAAATCCGGAGACCGCGTGCTTCGGCCAATGGCTGGTCGACCGCCACGGCCGCGTGTGGAAGATGGATGATACTGGAATGACATTTCACGTCGTGTCCGATCTTCACGGCCAGGTAAATCGGCTCGACGCGATTGCGAAGCGGCTGCTGCAACTCGAGGGGCTCAATTATCCTGCCGGCCCGCGCATGAACGGCCATTATGAAAATCATTTGAATTGGGACATGGTTATCGTATTTCGCTATGCCTGGCCAACCCTGGACGAGCCGACCCGGACGCAGGTTCGCGCGGAGATTTCACGCATGCTCGACTGGTGCCTGAAGAATTCACTACAGCCCGATGGCTCGTTCAAAGTGAGCGATCTGGACGACACGGTCGGGGATGCGTATTACTACGGTGTTTCGTTCCTCCATGATTCCGGCTTCTTCAGTCCTCAGGATCGCTTTTGG
>JASHTH010000506.1 GCA_030040655.1 Acidobacteriaceae bacterium
GAGCGGAATCGGAACCGAGAGATCCGCTTCGGTATCCGCCCCGATCGCGAGTTCGGCAGTCGGCTGCTCCGCACCGGGCGCCGGGCCGGGAGCAACTTCGGGGTCGGCCTGCACCCTGGGAATGAAGCGCCGATGGCGGATCAGGGTCAAGACTCCGTCACCGCCCGCGAGTCCTTCCACGGTAAGAGTCAGCTTCCGATCCGCAACATCGGCGTAAAGCACGCGGAACCTCGCGCTCCTCGCTCCCGGCGTTGGTGGCCAGTCGGGAACCGCGGATACCTCGCTTAACTGGGGAAAGGCTGCCGGTGCCGCTTCGTTGACTTCGAGCGCAGGAAGCGGGACTCGAAGACCTCGATCCACGGTCGCGCCGGCAATCTTCTGCTCGTCGATCGGCCCATAAGTTGCGCCCGGCAGATCGCTGCGCAAATGCCACCCGCCGGATTCCGCCGCAGCGTTCCAGAAAACGTCGAGGTGATCGCCATGACGCGCAATGGCGATGCCCATCGGCTCTGCGGCTCCGGGCAGGTGCAGATTGTGCACCTCCGCATGGTCCCACGCCGCCGGCAGTTTCGGATTTACCGTGATCGTCTTCTTCTCCGCGTCAATCGAGATCCCGAACAGGCCCCGCAGGATCGGCGTGATGACCATCGCCGAGGACCAGAGCTGATGACTGGTCGAGCGGCCGAAGGGGACAAAGAAATCGCCGGAGAGCAGCTCGGTGACGGCGCCGAGATCCTGCGCTCTGGTGAGGTTGGCGTTCTCCATCAGAAGTTGATAGCCGGCCAGCGGCTGGCCGCCGCGATACTCGGCCAGCGTCGCCCAGCCGGTAAAGAGCGGCCACACCGAACCCTGGTGATAGCTCATTCCGTCGTAGAACTTTTCGTCGTTGGCCACATCGCGCAGGCCCCAGTCGGTATTGAGCGCGTCGGCTGCGAACTGGCGAAGGCACTCCTCGGGATGCTGGAGCACGGATTTCCCGCTCGGACCCACCGGGTCCCACCAGGCGAGAGCGGGATACACGGTCGTGGTTCTGTCGACGCCTGCAGCGCCGTTGTAACTGAACGCATAGCAGCCTTTTTCTTTGTCGTAGTATTCCGACTCGATCGTCTTCGCGATCGTTTCCGCGCGCTGCTTCGCGGATGCGGCTTTCGACGCATCGCCGAGCAGATTTTCGATCTCCGCCATCGCGCCCGACGCCTGTTGATCGAGCAGCGCCAGATAGATCTCCTGGTGCGGCATGCCGCCCGGCCAGCCCTCTACCCAGCCCGTGCCCTGCGAGTTGTCGTAGATGCCGTCTTGGTCGGTGTCGTGCGCCGGATCGGTCTCGAAGGCCCAAGCCTTCTCGATGGCATCGCGATGTTCGGTCAGAAAAGCGACGTCTCCGCTGGCGCGCACGTAGTCGGCCACGGCGAGCAGGAACAGCGGCGTCGAGTCGGCCGCGGCGTACATGTAGGGAAACGCGCGCCAGTCGAGGGCCTCGGCGGTCTGCGAGTACTCGTGCATGATCTTGCCGTCGGCGCGCTGCCGGCGGATGAGGAACTCAAGCTCCGATTTGGAAAGCGCAAAATCGCCGAAGCCGTTGACCGCGTAGAGCGTGTAGAGCGCGTCGCGGCCGAAGAACCAGCCGAAGCCGGGCCGCGCCGAATCGCCCGATTCGTAGTAGCCGGCCACGAGCGCGGTCTCGCCGGAGCCGGGAGCGTCGGGGTGGTAAGCGCGGGCGCGCAGCTGCTCGATGGAGACCACGGCCCACTGGAAGTCCTCGTCGAGCGACTTATCGGGCGTGTCGATCGAGACCGAGTTGGCGAGAATCTTCTTGTACTCGTCGTCGTGTGCCAGATAGGCCGCGGCGATGCCGTCGTTGAGCTCGGCGAGCGTTTGACCCAGAGCCTCATTGGTCGCGGTTTTTGTCGACATGCCTACGGCCATCAGGAGCGGAAAAAGCCGGCCCCGGTCGCGCGCCGGGTCGATGTGCAGTTTGAGCTCGGCGGGGTGGAACTGCGGGCGCTCCTGATACGGCGCGAGAATGCCCGGTTGCGCGCCGGGGATGGCGACCGCGGCGGCGAGATCGGGATAGTCCGAATGCAATATGTAAAATCCGCCGCGCGTGTCCCATTCGGGCTCTGGGTTGCCTTCGTTGCGCTCCGGCCACATCCATTCGAGATTCGGCGTAAATCGCAACGTGAAGTCGGTGGGGTGAAGGCAGTCGAACTCGAAGAGCACTACCGGCCCGGTTCCTGTCGGCCCCGCGTCGGGCGAAAACATGATCTGCCGCACGGTGAACCCGATGTGCGAATAGGTGATAACGGTGCGGTCGGGACGGACCTCGATCTCGGCCGCCTGATCGTTCACGTCGATGGGAACGGTGTAGCCCGCGATGTCGGCCTCGATGGTGAGGTGGGAAAGAACTTTGACGGGCAGAATCCACGCCTCGAAGGTGCCGTTCTGCTGGCCGAGCAGCACACCGCGCTCGCCGGCGGCGGTGAAAGGCTTGAGCGCTCCGCTAGGCGCCTGAATGACCGGACCGGAGGGGTCGAAGGCGATGCCCGGAATGGGATGGAGGGCTGGAACCGGAGTCTGCGCTAAGAGGGCGGACGCTGCGGCGATCAACATCGCAGTTGCCGCGCGGGGAGAAGCCAGCGAAATGTGCATCATGAGTTCCTTGAGCCGCGCCTGAAATTCTACAAGTTGAAGCTCCATGCAGCCCGGCACAGGATCGCCGATCCCAAGGATTCCCGGTGCGGAACGCAATGAATCCGGCGGGATTGGGACCAGGGCCAGGACGGGATTCGGAGCTCGATGTGAGTTGGATCACATCCATTGGAAATCAGTTTACCAATTGCCATAAAGCTCTATGGGAAGACGGATTTGACGGACCCTGGCAGGTGCGGAATCACGAGTCCTGAACGACCATCGACAATTGAAACTGCGAATCGATGCAACAGCTTAAAGGCCCTTCGTGATCACGATCACGCCTGGGGCAATTCGCACTGCTTTGGTGAGGAAATTGCCTGATCGAGGGACGAGGGCGAGGTGTCTCAGCCCCTGCCTCTTCCCCGGGCTCCTCACTTGCAAGGTCGCTCTGCACGTGAACGGTTTGCAGACGCTTCGCAACGTGAACCGACCAAGAGATCCGTCTTCCGGGTC
>JASHTH010000507.1 GCA_030040655.1 Acidobacteriaceae bacterium
CGCGCCGGGGCCGCTGCTTCGGGCGACCTATGAAAACCCGTCGCCCGACACGTTGACCTTCCAGGTGGAGATGAAGAACGGCGATGCCTGGACCAGCCTGTTCGTGACCACGTACACGAAAGATACAGGCTCCGCGAAGCCGTTGGTCTCTGACCGCGTGAAGTAGTACCTTGGCATCCCGGTCTCCCAGGTCAAAAATCGAGACCTGGGGCGCCCGGCTGAGAGGGCTGAACAGGCTGGAGAAGAAGGGCAGAGGAGAAGAGAATTGCGACAAGGAGGAGGCCGCAGGGGCTCAAGCCCGCGTCAATTTTGATTTTTTGCGGCACGACTAAAGTCGTGCCCTGTTACAAGGCCACACGGTGAGAGGTTTTTGCGCAGCCTGCGAAGCCCGCGAGATGATTCGAAAAGAAGCGGCTTGCGGCACGGCCAAAGCCGTGTCCTTTCGAAACGCTCCGCGGACCGTAATTTCCGTAGGTTGTTAAGAGCTAAGAGCTAGAAGCTAGAGGCTAGAAGCTGTCTTTATGCATCTCACCCTCGCCATCACCGGCGCATCCGGCGCGGTCTTCGGCCGCGAGGCGCTGCGCGCGCTTGAAGCCGACGAACGCGTGGCGCGCGTGCATTTTGTCGCGAGTGAGAACGCGCTGCGCGTGCTGGCCGAAGAGCTGGGCGTCTCCGGACGAAACGATCTCGTCGAAAAGCTTCTCGGCACGGCGCCGGCGAAGACCATCCAGCACTCCGACGCCGATATTGGCGCGGCGATCGCCTCGGGCAGCCATCCGTCGAATGGCATGATCGTACTGCCCTGTTCGATGGGCACGCTGGCGGCGATCGCGCATGGGCTGGCTGACTCGCTGATCGCGCGCGCCGCCGACGTCACCCTGAAGGAGGGTCGGCCGCTGCTCCTCTGCCTGCGCGAAACACCCTTCAACCGCATTCACTTGCGCAACATGACGCTGGCGGCCGAGGCCGGCGCGACGATCTTTCCCTGCATTCCAGCCTTCTACAACCACCCCGTTGACTCCGACGAAATGGCGCGGCAGTTCGTTTTCCGCGTGCTGGCGCACATCGGGCTGGCGCAGCCGGGGGCGTACGTGTGGAAGGAGGAGCCGTGAGAGCGTCCAGTGTCGAGGGTCCAGCGTCCAGGAATAGGGACGAGGGAACAGAGAACAGGGAACAGGGAACAAGGAACAGGGAGCGTGACCTCGCCGGAATTCGCAGCGACAGCCGTTCCTGGTGTTGCTGCGATGAAAGCTTCCCGATGCGCAGCGGCGCAGTTCGGGAACGATTTTCCCGAATGCGGTGTCTAACGCAATAGGCGGGGCGGGGACGACGCGGGCAGGGTCCGCCAAGGGTTTTGGCGGCGCGATGGCGAAGATGGGTCCGTCAGAAACACAGGTTGCGGCGTCGAGTGGTCGGTGGCGCGGTCCGGCGGGGGTGAGCCACTTGCGAAACGCGAGAGCGCAGCCGGACATACAGATTGCTTGTCAGCAAGGGCAGGCCTTTCTATAATCCTCCCATCACCGCATCGGGAAGCCGTGATATCGTTTACCCGTGACCACGGCGCCCGCCGTTCCCGCGGACGGCCGGCCAGCCGGCGAGCGGGTGAGTTGAAGATCGACCTCCATTTCCGCATTTCCCAGGAGCAATGAATGAAGAAGTTTGTCTTTGCGTCTGTGATGGCTTTGGCGACCATCAGCCTTGTGCCTGTGCCCCGCCTGCAAGCCCAAAACCAGCCGGGAACCATTCAGATCAAGGATCCGGCCGAATACAACGCCTATCAAATGGCAACGACCCAAACCGACCCCAAGGCCAAGGCCGCCGCGCTGGAAAGCTTTCTGCAAACCTATCCGCAGAGCGTGGTCAAGCAGTCGGTTCTCAATGAACTGGTGGACGCTTACTCGAATCCGCTCGACCCCGACAAGGAATTGAGCGCCTCGACCCGCCTTTTGCAGATCGATGCCAATAATCTGCGCGCGCTTCTCTATTCCGTCGTGATTAAGAAGATGCAGGCCCAGCGAACCAACGATCAGCAGGCTGCCGACGATGCGGCGGCGTTGGCGCATAAGGGCCTGACGGCTCCCAAGCCGGCGGAAACGGCGGACGACGAGTGGAAAAAGCTGACCGGCGCCGCCTATCCCATCTTTCACTCTGCCATCGCCTTCGACGACGTGGTGAAGAAGGACTTCAAGGGCGCGACCGACGAGTACAAGGACGAGCTGATGCTGTATCCGGCCGAGCAGACGCAGTCGGGACCGGGACTGGTCGACACCCTGAACCTGGCCGAAGCCTATGTGAACATCAACCCGAAGAAGCCCGATCCCAAGGATCTGACTGCGGCCGTCTGGTTCTATTCCCGCGCCTGGGACTACGCTCCCGCCGCATACAAACCGCAGATCGAGAAGAAGCTCGATTACTGGTACACGAAGTACCACGGCGATACGAAGGGGTTGGAAGACGTCAAGACGCAGGCCCAGGCCTCGGAGTTTCCGCCAGGGACCTACAACCTGGCCGCCGCCAAGACGCCGCAAGAGATTGTTCACGACCTGATCACCACAACCCCCGACCTGAAGTCGCTCGCGCTCTCGGATAAAGAAACCATTCTGGCCGTGGGCGCCAAAGACGACGCCGACAAGATGTGGTCGGTGTTGCAGGGCCAGCAGACGCCGGTTCCGGGGACCGTGATCTCGGCGACGGCTTCGGAGGCGAAGGTTCGCGTTCAGGAGGGAACAGCCCCGGCCAAGGAATACTCGTTCGACCTGAAGGCGCCGGTCGGCTGCAAGGATGCCCCCACCGAGGACGCGGACACGAAGGCCAAGGAAGACTTCATCACTACCAACGGGACCGGAGGCGACTTCGATAAGCTCTCCACGCTCATCTCCGATTCGCCGGGAAGGATCAGGAAGCTGGATCTTGACGCGCAGGCGACGGTGGTCAACATTGCCGTAACGGACGACGCGAAGAGCAGCAAGGTCCCGGATTTCATCGTCAACCTGAAGACTCCGGCGGCCTGCAAGGATGTGGTGGCGGGCACGGAGTTCAGCACCCAGCCCAAGGCGGAGCTCGACGGCACCTACAGCGCCTACAAGCAGATACCGGGTACGGATACGACCGCGCAAAGCGCGCAGATCGTGTTGAGCGACGGCTTTGTGCAGGCGGCGCAGAAGACCCCGGCGCACAAGCCGCCGGCTGGGCACCGACCGACCCATCCCGGAACGCATTCCGGACGTTCCAGCGGGCAGTAATCAGCCGCACCGGGGGATCGCCGCATTTTTTGTTTCTGGGTTCACGATGGGCAGCTTCCAATGAAGCTGCCCATTTTTCCTTGGCCGGAGAATGCGTCGGAATCGATGCCCGCGCGATGGTAGGCTAGGGAGAGTATGGTTTGCGTGCGTCTCCTCCCCTTTGCCTTCGCTGCCTGCGCGATCGCCGTCGTCGGCCTGCCGCCTCGTACGGTGGCGCAAGAGGCCGCTCCGACCGGCCTCAAGATCAAGCAGGTGCCGGCGAAGGTTGCGCCCATGCCCTTTCCGCCCAACAGCGAGGCGCCAGGCCGGGTGAAAACCGTCGAGTTCCGTCCCGCTGAGCAGATGAGCGAGAAAGACAAGCTGCTCGAAGCCGATGCGGAGTCGTCGATCCAGGAGCGGACCCGCTGGACCGACATCGCGTTCAACGAGGGACGGTGGAATTACCGGCAGCTGGTGTGCACGGCGTTTCCCAATCATCTCTTCCTGCAATTCACGCGCAACAACGGCACAGGTGACGCGACGATGTTTTCGGCGTCGATTCCGCGCAACGGCGAGGGCCGGGTGCGGATCGTCCCCATCCAGCGGCGCGGCTATTCGCTGTTTTCGCCTGCGCCCATCAACGCGATGACGATCGCGGCATTCAATCACATCCGCGCGGAGGAGCACCCCAACAAGACGCCCGACTGGCTGATGACGGGACTTTGTTACGCGGCGCTGGCCGGAGCGCATCCTGAGACTGTGCTGCTTCCGGATAGCGATTCCGGAAAGTTTCCTGCTGCTGCGCCGGCGATCATGCAGATCCCCAAGCGCGGCGGCGCCATCATTCGCTTTGCTGACGTGGCGGCATCGCCTCGGCCCATGCTATGGACGCTCGACTTCAACGGCAAGGGCAAACTGCTCAAAGCCTCACACTCGCCGGCGCCGCTGATTACCGCAAAGGTTGTGCCGCAGCGCATCGGAGAAGAGGTAAAGGGCAAGCCGGTGCCGCAGACGATCGTGGACCTGAACCCCACTCAGACTCAATAGCGCGCTTTACTCTCCCAGCATGATGCGCTGGATCGCGGCAGCGCGGCCGGTTTGCGGATCGCAGGCGATCAGCGCCGCGCACATCCTCGGGTTGCCTTTGGCGGCCTCGAACTTGCCCGGCATTCCAGTGAGGAATTTACGCAGCACCAGATCGGTCTCGACGCCGATGACGCTGTCGTATGGGCCGCTCATGCCCACATCGGTCAGGTACGCGGTCCCACCGGGAAGAACGCGCTCGTCGGCGGTGGGAATGTGGGTGTGCGTGCCGATCACGGCAGTCACGCGGCCGTCGAGGTGCCAGCCCATGGCGACTTTTTCACTCGTCACCTCGGCGTGGAAGTCGACGACGATCACCTTGGCCTTGATGCCGGCGAGCAGATCGTTCACGGCGTGGAACGGATCGTTGGTGCCGGTCATGTAGACGCGGCCCATCAGGTCGATGACGGCGTAGTCGATGCCGCTCTGCGTTTTGCCTGCGAAGACGCCGCTGCCGGGCAGGCCCGGCTGAAAGTTTGCCGGCCGTAGAATGCGGCGAGGCCGGTCGCTGTCGCCGGAGCCGGCCGAATTCAGATAATCGATGAGCTCGCGCTTGTCCCAGACGTGATTGCCGGTGGTGAGC
>JASHTH010000508.1 GCA_030040655.1 Acidobacteriaceae bacterium
ATGCCTTTGGGCCGGGCAAAGTGTCCGGGACCGTCGCCGGGCTTGCCGAAGGTGCTGATGAAGTTTCCGTCCGCATCGAAGATCTCTACGCGGTCGTTGAGCGTATCGGTCACATAGACATTGCCTTCCTTATCGAGGGCCACTCCCTGCGGCGCGCCGAAGTCGCCCGGGTTGGTGAGGAAGTGGTTCTTGCCGCCGGTCCCGATGCGCCGCAGCAGCTTGAGTGTGTCGGCGTCGTAGACGATGACCTGGTCCTGCTGCGTGTCCACGACATAGAGAAAACGGTTCTCGGTATCGATGGCGAGCCCGACCGGGTCGACCAGTCCTTCCGTGATCTGGTTCTCCACTTCATGCTTGGGGTTGAGGATCAGGACGCGATGCAGCTTGCCATCGGAGATGAAGAGCCGGTCGTCGTCGTCGATGGCGAGGCAATTGATCCAGCCGAAGTGGGCTTCGAAACCGTTGCGGATCAGTTGCGTGTCGTGGGTCTCAGAGTTAAAGATGAAGACCGCCCCGACTCGCTGATCGGCCACGTACACCAGGCCCTTGGTATCGATGGCGATGCCGTAGGGCCCGATCATCTGGAAGGGAAACGTTTTGGCGTTGACTTTTTGGTCTTCCGGCTGCCCGCCGGCGAGGCGATCCATCCAGCTTGCCTTGGGCTTGGCATTGGCTGCCTGGGTGTAGTTGATCTTTTCGCCGGCAAAATAATCGAGCCAGCGCACGCGCGCGATGCTGGGTGGACTGGGCCACACCAGTTTGCTGGGGTCGAAGGGGAATTTGCGCGGACCTGCAGGTTGCGCCGGGGTGGTATCCGCTTTCTTTTTTTTGCCGGCATGGGCGGCAAGGGGAAAACTCAGGCCCAGCGCAAGCAGGAGCAGCGCTCCGATCGGCCTGCGGGGAAACACCGGGTTGAGGAGGAAGCGAGCCATAACGATCTCCGTTTACTTTTCAGGTGCGACAGTCTCTCGCATGTTGAGCCTGTTCTTGTGGCACATGTCGCAGAACGCCATATTGTTGGTCTGGTCCTTCACCAACAGGTTCGGCTGAGCCGAAGCGTGCGGCTGGTGGCAGGAAAGGCAACTGAGCGGTGTTTTCACCTTGCTTTGATTGGCCGGATCCATCACGTCGGAGACGGGGTGGTACTCCACCGGGTGCCCCAGGCCGAAACGCAACGGCAGGACCGGAACCTTGTTCTTCTTGTAGTAGTTCTCGGGCAGCTTGACAGTGCCGTTGAAGATGGCAAGCATGTGCTCGTCCTCGAGGTGCTGCGGAACCGAATCCGGTCCGTGGCACTCCAGGCACAGCGCGTTGCCCTTGGCGCGCAGCAAATGATCGATGTCTCCGCCGTGGGGCGTGTGGCAGGTCGCGCAGCCCTGGTCGAACGCCGGCTGATGATGAAACGGCTTCTTGCGCAGGTCGTCGATGTCGCTGTGGCACGTCAGGCAAATACTAACCGAATCCGTCTTCGGCAGGCCGGGCTCTTTGCCGGCGTGCGGGCTATGGCAATCGGTGCAGTCGCCCGCCGCGCCGGGATGCGGAACCTTGGCCGTCTCAATCAGCTTGGCTGTGTCACCATGGCAGGTCACGCACAGGCTCTTGACATCTGCCTGCGTCAACACGACCTTACCGTCCTTGGCCGGCGCGTGGCAGGTGTCGCAGTTGTTCCCCTGAAAGGGAACATGCTGGAACTTCGCCATCAGGTGGGGCGAGTCCGACTGGTGCGGATCGTGGCACTCGACACAGTTGGCCGTACCGAAGGGCTGGTTCTGATGGGCTTTCTGGAGATCGGCGTCCTTCGGATCGTGGCAATCCACGCAGAGCGCCGGTACAGCTTTGGTCAGGTGGAACTTGTTTTCGAGCGTCGGCTCTGCTCCGGTCTTGTGGACGGTGTGGCACGTGTCGCAACCCGCATCGAGCGCGGCATGGCGGCTGCCCTTTTCCGAAACGTGCAATCCGGTTTGGTGGCAGTTCAGGCAGAGGTTCTCCTTTTCACCGCCTGAGACCGGTTTCAGCAACTGGTTCTTGTTGTCGCTGGTGTGCGGATCGTGGCAGGAAAGGCAATCGCGAACCGCGGGCGGATGCACCGTCCCGTGGATGTCCGCGGCTTTCTTGTCGGCATGGCAGGTGATGCAGAGCGAATACGGCGTGGCGGTGATCAGCTTGACGCGCGTGATGTCCTTATTGACCCGGACCTCGTGGCAACTCAGGCAACCTGTGGCCATGGCGGAGTGAACCGACTTGCCTTTGGTCTTGTCTTCGTGGCACTCCAGGCATTTGGCAGAGTCGACCTTCGGGTCCAGGGGAACGGGATGAACCGCGGCCGAGGCGCGAGTCGTCGCAAGGGCTAGCAATGCAAGGACAAGGGAGACGGGGAGGGAGATACTCCGAGCGCCCTGCTCGGCCACCGTTCTGCGAGATCCATCGCGATGCGTGAGCCGTCTCACACCGACCCCTTGAAGCGCCTGTAGCGCGCAAGCCGCCGTAACCGAAGTTGTAACGCGCGCCGAATCAATTGCTTCGATTGAAGTCTGCCGAATCCATTAAACATGCAACCGGACGCCGATGGCCGTGATTTGAATCACAGAATCTGACTTTCGCCACGGCTTTGTCTCCAGGAATCCAGCTTTTCTGCATCGGATCTCCAACGCGCCGGCGGGCTCGCGACTCACCCGTACAGCAAAAGTGCCATTCCTCACGTAACCCGGCCAAGTGCCCCCGAAGCTTCAGGCCATCTCGATCCCAGTCGAAGAGCGGAAGTAGGGAAGTACGCGCAAGGAGTCCCTCTTCGATGAAACGGTCTCTGCTGGTCATGCTGACTCCAATTGCCGCGGCGAGCCTTGCCGCGGCCCAAATCACCACGCCTTCGACCGATATTCTCGGCGCTCATCTGAACTACGGCCGGGGCTGCGCAGCCTGCCACGCGCCTCACAGCGGTGCAGACGGCAACGGCAACAGCCGCGCGGCCGATCCCGCCTCGGGGGTTACCGCTCTTTGGGGCGAGGATGCATCTGGTTTGTATGGCAAGACGATCGTGACCGGCGGAGGCAAGTTCGTCGAGGTTTTGCCCGCGAGTGTGTCGGCCGGCACCCCCGATGCGGAGGGCTTGCTTACCTGTTTGAGTTGTCACGACGGAAATTACGCGCCTAGCGCCATGATGAGAAACAGGGTTTACGAAGCCCTCCCTTCGACTTACGGAACCGGCAATACCATCCCGACACTGTTCGGAAACAGCGGCGCAAGCGTGGGCAGCTATCTTAGTCAGCATCCGGTAGGTCTCAGCGCCAAAATCGGTTGCGGTGGCGCATCGAATTGGGATTGCACCGAAATCGGCGGCGTCATCGTCATGAATGGAGCCAATTCCAAACGGTTCGTTACGAATTACGGCTTCTTCGTCAAGCCGGGCAAGTATGCCAACTCTCCGGTGATCGTCTGCACCACCTGCCACGAACCGCACAGCATGAACGCAGTCACCGTTACCGCCGGCTCGAATTCCGGCCTGCCGGCCGGCACCTACGCGACAATGTTCTTCCTTCGCGGCCCGTACAATCCCGATGACAGCAACCCGATGTCGAACCAGACCGCGCAATTCTGCCGCCAATGCCATGCCGACAAGTCGAACGAAATGAACGGAAGCACCGCCGGAACCGTCTTCTAATTGCATGAGGATGTCAGGGTGCCGGTCACGGTTCACTTCCTGACAATCGGACCATGCCGCGGATTCACCGACGTCACCGTGCCGTCGGCGTTGTGCGCGGCCTGGTGGCACACCATCACACAGGTATTCGCGGCGCGACTGTACGAGATAGGCAAAGTTCCGTTCGGCGCCACGACGTTCACATCGAAATTCACCAGCCGCTCGCCGCTAATCGTTCCGCTGTTGGCGCCCATGCCGTGCGCGGTATGGCAGGTGGAGCAGCTGAACCCGGCGTTGATGTGCAAGCTGTGTTGGTTCCAACTGGTATTCTGCACAATCTGGTTGGCCAGGTCGTGGCACTTACCGCACAGCGCGTAGGGCCCGTTCACGCTCAGGTCGGGATTGGGAAATAGATTGGAAATCAACTGTCCCGGCGCGACCGTCTGGCTGAATTCATACCGGCGTTCCAGAATGTGCGTCCACCTGGAGCCGTGCGGGCCGTTGGGGCCCGAGCCCCCGAATTCGCGGTTGTCGTCGCTGTTGTGGCAGTCAGTGCAGAAGATCTGGTTGCCCATGGAGCGGCCCTTGGTGGCGCCATCGAGGTTGAGCAAGTTGGCCAGCAGGCTGGGTTGCGGCAGCGGGCTGTTGCTGGGGTGCATCACGGGATGGCTCGATGTCGCCGTGAGCGCAAATTGTGGTATCTGATTCAGAGGATCGCCCGCAGAGACGGCCCGCACGGGAAGATATCCGTAGATCGGCAGCACCTGCTTGCCCGCGCTGGTACCGTGGCAGCGCAGGCAATTCTCATATTGATTCACTGCCGGCGCCAGCACGGTCGTCCCGTCGCTTGCGCTGATGCCCGCGATGTCTTTTTGCGAGATGCGGATCAGCGGCGGTGGTGGAAACAGCCCAACCGGCTCGGTGCCATGCGCGTTGTGGCAGTCGACGCAGGTCGCATGGCGATTGTTATTGAGCAGGATGCTCTCCGCCGCATCATGCGGATTGGTCGAATTGGGGAAGGGATGGCCGACCTTGGGCGAGGCGTACTCGGAAAATACGTTGGCATACTGTGGCATTGGCGAGATATTCGATCCGCCGTTGTGGCAGGCGATGCAATCCTGCTCGTTGAGTCCGCGCAGCAGCCGCGCCGTGCCGGCGGCGTTGTGCGGCGCGTGGCACCCGATGCAGGCATCGGCAGCGACCGTGGAGTAGCTTCCCAGTTGTGCCTGGGGCGCGATCTTACTGGTAGAAAGAGCATGCGCGCTCGTCGACCAATCGGCCATCGGATTGACCTGCCCGCCGATCTGCCGGGTGGGGTCGTGGCAGGCCAGGCACAGTGCGCCGCTCGAGCTGTTCTCCACCAGAAAATTCAGCGACACCGGATCCTTGGCCTGTACGTGAGGATTGTGGCACGACGTGCATTCCACGTTTCCCTTGATCAGCCTGACCGCTCCGGTGGGGTCGGCGGTCTTACCGCTCGCCGCCAGCGTGGCCACCAGGTCGATATTGTCTTTCAAGGGCAGCGTTAAACTGAACGGATGCGACGACTGCAGGTTGCTGCCGAAGACATCCGAGGTATACATCGATCCCTGCGTGGTGACCTGCCCATAAACCACTGTGGCGCCTACGGCAACGGTGCCGTCATGGCAGCTCAGGCATTGGTTGCTCACCGAGCCGAGGATCGGCTGCGTCGTCGTGTTGGTTTCCGTGTCGCTCGTGTAGGTTGTGTAGTTCTGCGTGGTCAGCTTCTGGTTCCACAGGCCGATGTTCAGCCCGGAGTGCGGCGCGTGACAGTAGGCGCAGGCGTCCGGACGAGCGCCGGTGATCGGCGATTGACTGCCCGGTCCCAGGTTGTGCACGCCCATTACGTCGACCGAGATCTGCGCGCGCATCGTGCTTGCGGTCAGCAGAATGAGCGATCCGGCCAGCAGAATCCCGCGTTTCACCGCATCGCCTCCCGGGCCGGAGTCTTCACGCCGACATACTGAAAGACCTGGACGCGGCGGTTGAAGGAATCCACGACATAGACGCGGTCGTTACGGTCGATGAACAACCCCGCCGGCAACTGGAACTCTCCCGCATGAGCGCCCTTGGCGCCGAAATAGTAGAGCAGTTGACCTTGCCGGTTGAAGACCTGCACCACGCCCCACAAAGCATCCACCACGTAGAGGTCGCCTTCCGAATCGACGCCAACAGCCTTCGGCCGAAAGATGGCCCCGGTGCTGTCGCCGATTTTTCCGATCGCATACTGGAAATTTCCCGAGCGGTCGAACGCCTGCACGCGGAAATTCATCGCATCGACCACCAGCAGGTTCGGGCCATCCAGCCGCAATTCGGTGGGGAAGTTGAACTCGCCTTCGCCCTGACCCTGCTTGCCGAAGGACCCGAGCACGTTGCCCTCCAGGTCGAGAATGAACACTTTGTCGCGGAGCGTATCCGTAACATAAATCCGTTGCGCCGCCGAGTCTACGGCAATTCCCGTAGGCCGCTTGAAATACCCCTCGCCGCCCTTCAGGCTGCCGATAGCGCGCAGAAACTTGCCGCCGGGCTCGAAGACAAAAATCACTCCGGCATCCGAATCGGTGACGTAGATATTGTCCTGGGCATCGACGGCGACGCATTGCGGCGTCCGCATCGCATCCTTGCTCTTTCCGCTGCGCTCGATGAACTTGTATTTGTGCTGGATGAAATCGAAGATATGCACACCCTCGGCGCCCGGGTCGGTGACGATGATTCGCCCGCGGGAATCGGCGGCGATGCTGTAAGGACGCACCAGGAAGTGGTATTCGGGTGCGCCGGCGACAAAATCGACCAGCTTGTTCCAGAATCCGCGGTTCGGTTTGATCTGGGATTCGGAGTTGAAGCTCTGCTCCCAGGTGAGCTTGCGTCCGCCGTCCAGCGACATCTCCCACAACTCGGGCGCAGCATGCTGCTTGGCTTTTTGTGACGCTTGGATAGGAGCGGGGAATGCAACTCCAGCGAGCACCAGGCTCACGCCCAGTCTTTGCCGCCATTTTCGGTTTAGAAGAAATTGAACCAACGCGAGACCCCCATGTAGTACGTAGAGATAACCTCCGGCGGCGTGCCGGAGGCGCTGAAACCCTGCTCCAGCCGGGCATATCCACTGGTAAAGTCCAGCTTGCGGTATTGATATTGAATGAGGCTGTTGAATTGATTGTTCTGGTTTGCCGATTCGATCAAATCCGTGGTTGTGTTGCTGATCGCCTTGGCATAGGCGGCGCCGAGGATGAGATGCTTCACGGGAGTGCTCGACAGCGAAAAGGAATAGCTGTCGCCGCCGAAGAGGCTGATCAGGTTCGACGGCAGAGTGGGCGAGGGCACCGGTACGGGCACCAGACCCGCCCCGGTGGCCAAGGCCTGGCCGCTCGATTTCGCGTAGCTGCCGGTCGCCGTGAGCATGGGTCCGAAGCCCATGCTGGCGTTATAGCTCTGGCTGCTGTTGGCGGTGCCGGCTTGCTGCGTCAAAGCCGTACGGCCTCCGCCGGCGCCCAGACTCATGTTAAATTGCCCCCAGTTCCGCCTTACGCTGCCCGAGTAGTTGTAAAACGAGTTCATATACGTCACCAGCAAGGTCTGCGCATTCTGCGCATAGCCGAACGACTCGGTCACATGCCATCCGAGGACTACGTTCGAATAGTTTTCCGTGGCTGAGAATCCCAGTGTATCTCCACTGTCGTTGTCTGAGGTATTCGCGGTTACGGTGACCGCGCCATTGATGGTTCCCTCAAGAAGCGCGTGCGAGTAGGTGGCGCCGCCCCCGTACGAGTTCACTCCATAGGTCTCGCCCAGGAAAGTCTGGATGCGGCGCTCGACAAACACCGAGGTTTGCAGCTTCGTTTCCGGGCTGTAACTGGCCACGCCCAGCGCATCGAGTGAGTTCGACGACTGGTTGGAGTTCAGTCCCTGAACCACGCCACCCGCGGCGATGACCGATTGGATCAATTGTCCGGCCAGATTGTCGGAGTAATTCATGCTCCCCGTGATGGTCACTTTGCCGGCGGGATGAACCGCCGCAAGAACGTTGTACAGGTCGATGGTTCCGTTCGAGTTGAAGCCCAGGTAATTGGTGTCCCAATTGGAGCGGTTAACGCCGAACGAAAACGACCCCTGCAGGGGCAGTCGCGTAGCGGCGTTCAATCCCTCGGCGCTGTTGTCGGAATCGATCGTCGATGCCGACTGACCGGCCACCACCTCGGGAATGAGCGAGTGCGCGCCTCCCGTCGAGTAATAGGCGCCCAGGTTGAAACCCGCCAGCTTATAAGCCGAATGCAGGTTGAGCGAATGAAAAAGGTTGGTTCCTTCATCGCTCGTTCCGTACACCGAATAGTTACTGTCGCCCATCTGGAAGCTCGCCGAAAGACTGGGCGCATCGGGTAGGTTCTCGCTCCAGTTGACGCCGAAGGTGTCGCTGTTGCCGTGGGTCACGAAATTGGCCAGGCCCGGAACGGCATAGTTGCCTTCGCTGTTGTACGCCTCGGAAAAATTCAAATTCCCGGGGAATTTGCTGCCGCTGAAGATGTTCGTCGACAGATTCACTCCGCTGGCGTTGGAGATGGACTGAAAATCGGAGTTTGCCCGCGACTGATTTAGATAGACCGATGCATTGAAGGAGAGGAAGTTGGGATTGTAAAACGAGCCGGTGAAAGTGCCCACGCCTCCCACCGTCCAGCTGTGGTCGGACGCAGTTAGATTTCCGTACGTTGCGGTATATCCCGTGGAGATCGTGCCGTTGGCGTTCGAGCTGATCTCACCGAAGCGGACCTGCGCCGCGATGGGCAGCGCCATCAGTAGCAGCTCCGCCTGGATTAACCACGCAACTCGCCAGCAAACCGCCACGACACACCATCCCTAGGTTCTCTGAGCCTCAGCTCGTTTGTTGGTATCTCGTGCTCCAATCGGCCGTTGCATCGGTCTTGCCGCCGTTTCTTCCCATCGGGCCGCAACCCGCTACATCTCTTCGATCTTTGCGTTCTGCCGCAGCTTCTGGTCGAGCGCGGCGCGAAGCTGGTTTCTCTTGTTCTGCTGCAGCTCTTTTTCGAGTTGCACGTTAACGTCTTCGAATTTGGCCTTGCCCGCCGGCGCGTGCTCCTGCAGGCGCACGATGGTGTAGGCATGCTCAATCTGGATCACATCGCT
>JASHTH010000509.1 GCA_030040655.1 Acidobacteriaceae bacterium
CCAGCCGTGCGTGACGATCAGCGGCAACGCATTCGCATGCTTCGAACGAACGTGTATGAAGTGAATGTCCAACCCGTCAATTTCGGTGATGAATTGGGGTAGCGAGTTCAGTCTCGCCTCGCACTTGCGCCAGTCGTACTCTGTCGCCCAATAGTGAGCGAGCGCTTGAGTCGTCGCGAGTTGCACACCTTGCGTTGCATCTGTGACCGTTTCCCGTTCCGGCCACTTGGTATTGTTGATGCGCCTGCGCAATTCGGTGAGTTCGGCTTCCGGCACCTGCGCTTTGAATGGGCGAATTGCAGCCTTGTCCGCTGATTGGGTCGTCTCTTCGTGTAAAGCAACTGTTGTGGTCATCGATTCCTCCTGTTGGGGTGGAGATTTGCAAGTGCTGATTCGGAGCCCGAGGCCTCCGAATTCAGAGCGGGTCACGGCAATCAATGAACTTGCACGGCATCTTCGCAGGCGCCGGCGCAGAGAGCGGCGCGGTCTCTTCGTGGCTAATTAAGCTGAAAGCGAGCAGGCAAGCCACGAATGCCACGCAGGCTGCAACTAGGGCCGCGGACGCGAAGCCAGCCCCGTAGGCCGCCTGCGCGACGGAGCGCAGCGGCTCGCGCAGGCCGGGCGGTGCGGTCACCAGCAATCCAGAAAGATCGCCCGATGTCACGCGAGCTGCGGCCTCACGCGCAGTTGCGGACGAGAACCCAATCTTGGTGGCACCCGCAACGAACCGGTCCTGCGCCACGTTAGCGAGGACGGCACCGAGTGCCGCGACGCTGACGAGGATCCCGATGAAGCGCGTCGTGCTAGCGATACCCGAAGCCATGCCCGCGCGATCCTGAGGAACCGCGCCCTGCAGGACTTTCACGGTCTGGCCGTTGAGCAGGCCTGCGCCGCAACCGGCGACCAACATGGAGACCAGGAACAGGCTGTACGGCAGATGGGACTTGGCAACGAGCCAGAACGCGGCATTCCCGACGACGGTGATCGCCAAACCGGCTGCAAGAAGCGTACGGCCCGAGTAACGAGTCGCGAGCCGGCGCGTCTCACGCGGGGCAAGCACCATCGGCAGCGCAAACGGAATCATCGCGATACCAGCCGCCAGAGGCTCGAACCCGTAGGCGTTCTGCAGGTAGAGCGGAAGGAAGAAGATCATGACCTGTGCGCTTGCGCCGTAGCCGATCATCGCGAGCACCGCACCGACGAACGTCCTACTGCGAAACAATCCGAACTCCACCATCGGGCGGTCCTGACGGAGCTCCACAATGACGAAGGCGACCAGGAACATGGTGGCGAGCACAAGGCGCCGGACGATGGTCGGGCTTGACCACCCCGCATCGTTCCCGTCGATAAGGGCCCAAGTGAGGAGCGCGAGGCCCGCACTGAACGTGATCGTGCCGGGGACGTCGAGGCGTTTGGCGTTAGGGTCACGAGACTCGCCAATGAACTTCAAGGTCCAGGCGATGAGGATAGCGGACGCGGGGACGTTGACGAGGAACGCCCACCGCCATCCAAAGTAGTTCGTGATCACGCCGCCGATGATCGGCCCTATTGCCAGCGCTATACCGAGGCTCGCTCCCCAGAATGCGAAGGCCTGAGTGCGCTCCACGCCGGTGAAGGCGTTCGACAAAATCGCAAGGGACGCCGTTACCAGGAAGGCGCCCCCGGCCCCCTGGGCCGCGCGGGCGATGTTCAGTAGCAGCGAGCTCGTCGCCAAGCCGCACGCCGCCGACGAAACCGCGAACACCACGAGGCCGATCAACATGGACTTCCGGCGGCCCCGAAGGTCTGCATAGTTGCCTGACGCCATGAGGAGGGCGGCGTAGGTGAGGATGTAGGCGCTGATTACCCACTGGGCATCGGTGAAAGAGGCCCCGAGCGACCGGCTGATCGCAGGCAGGGAAACCGCCACGATATTGGAGTCGAGCATGATCAACGAAGAAACGAGCGATGCCGTCAGGAGCAGCCACGACTTCGAAGCCGTCTCGATTCTCGATTCGTTGGCTACGATTGGCATTGCCTCATCTCTCTTGGTCGCATCGCAAAGGGTTAGCGGTACGCTCGCCGCCGTCAGCCATGAAGACTGGGTGCCCCGAGCCGCCTTGTGGCCGCTTGCCAAAGAGCGGCAAGCTAAAGAAGATTTCCTATAGAACAGCGGCAATACAATCCATTTCAATGTCAAACCCGCCATTCCAAGCAGGAACGTTGATAAAGATCCGAGCAGGAGGATTCTCCGGGAAGTAACGCCTGTAGACCTCGTTAACAGCAGGAAACATATCTACTGAAGTCACGTAGACATTCAGTTTCAGGATGTTGTCCAAAGACGAACCCGCCGTTTCGACACACAGCTTAAGCTGGTCCAAAACGATCTCAGTCTGGCGTTCAATAGACCCTCGGACAATCTCTCCAGTTTTCGGATCGAAGGGCGGACAGCCAGAGACGTAAATCGTGTCGCCGTGTTTCGTCACCATCGAAGCGGGCGCCTTGTATTTTTCCAGGTAGGTCGCCAGCGGCTCGACGCGAATGGTTTCCCGTTTCATAGATTTCCTCCGATTGCTGGGTGCGGCTCCGAGCAGCCAGGGACCGCGGAAATTTGAGGGTAAGAGCATTGCGAGACCGCTAAACAGCTGTCTGCGCGAAGGCATAGGTTACGCTCCCATCCGGATTGCGGCTCTCTCTCCACACCCCAATCAATACTGCGGTAGCTGCGTGCGGTCCCAACCTCCGCCAACGGCTTTCACCAAGAGCACGCTTGCTTACTTAACTAGCAGAGTCCCGGTCATGTGATGATGCGCGCTGCAGTGGTACGGGTATAGTCCCGGCCTGTCGAAGGTCAACGTGAACGTGTCGCCCTTCAACAGCGACTGCGAGTTCATCGGTGGGTAGTAGGAATGCTCTGGGTGCTGGTCGGTGTTCACGTAATGAAGGACATCGTCCTCATTTTTCCAGGTAACCGTTGTCCCCTTGCTCACCATGACATACCTCGGGTCGAAGGAAATATTTTTTAGGGTGATGGTGACCGCTTTTTGCCCTCGCAGGTCCGTGAAGGTGCTCGCTTTCGACCGGTCGATGGCGAACTGGAACGTGCCATCGTTGCAGCTTCCGTTGAAGGTTCCGTTAAGCTGGCACGAAGTATATTTCACTGTGTATATGCCATCGGGGGCGTCAGAAGTCATGTTCCGCCGTATATGCAGATTACTGAGGCCGTCGATCGTCGTATCCCCTATACCGTAGTCTTTGCCGTCTTTCAGGATGGCTATTTTGGACCCCGGACCCCGGTCGTAGTTGAAATCGACGACCACGTTAATGGGCACGCCTGCCAGCACGGCGCCGTGCAAGGGCGTATGAGCCGTCAGTTGCGGGACATCTTTCGGAGGGCTAAACCGTCGGTCTGTGGCCTGCCCATCGGCGATGTTCCCGGCCTTTTGAATGGCGAACTGGTACTGTCCTGGGTGGCACTCGCCGTCGTCCGCGCAGAGTTCATAGTTCACCGTGTACAGGCCGTTGGGCGCCTCCGGGTCTACGCTGCGGGTCACGGATCGCTTGTCACTGCTGACGAATGTTACCCCCATGCCGTACTCTTTGCCATCTTTCATCATGGAGATTTGGTCCCCTGGCCCCACGTAGAAGTCAACATCGAGCTTTATCTCTGAGGGTACGGAGGTTAAGACTGCACCCGCTGCTGGCGTATTATCCTTCAAGTGCGGTTCCTTGATGGGCGTGGAGAAGTGGTAGCTCATGCCGGACTGCTGAGCAAAGCTTATCGTCCTAGACGCCAGCAGGCTGGAGCCAACGGTTAGCAGAATTGACAGCACAATTGCTGTATGCCTGTTTGAGTTTTTCATGTACAAACCCCCTTTTCCCCTTCTTTGCTTGTGTACCAAAACTGCTCGCCAACCTCGACTTTCGGTTGAGGAATTGGCGAGAGGAGCGCACGTTCCAAATCAACAAGCCCTTAAATGGTGTGCGAAAATCGGTCTGGTCAAGAGAACTGCTTCACTTCGAAAGTATGGGGATCTTGCTCTGGAGCGGATTCGTTTGAATCGGCAAGCCTATGGGATAGGACTCCGAGGGAAACTGTTTGCGGATATTTCTCCCGACGACTTGCCGCCCTGCAAGGCCGAATCGGTCGTGATCACCAATGGAACTTACAGGCATCTGAAGAAGATGAACATTCCGGTCCGCACTACCCGACATTTGCGGTTGCATTGTGCTGGATGCTGCGGGGCAAATAGGGGATGCCTGACGCGCAACTGGCTGCGAGCCTTCCTTCGGACGAAGAGCCGCCTTTCCCGTCACCTATGGCTGCCGCTTCCGGGAGTGCCGTTCACTCCACTCAGGGCTGCACATCGACAACGCGGCTGAGTTTGTCCCGATCAAACCTCTCTCGTGAGAGACCTCGCTCCACGATCATCTCTTTCGCGGGGATCGGTGTCTATTGTACTTAGGTATTGGCGTAGCTTCGTTGAAGTCGACTCCAGCATCCTCGGATGCGATAAGTCGCCTGGTCAATTCTGCCCGGACTGATCATTGCATCCATCTCGCAGCATGACATTCCCCCTTTGCCGTAGACAACTCGCTCATTGAGTCAGAAATCAATTTCCGCGCGTATCACCGGGCAACCGTCGCCCATGAGTGAGAGACTTTTTGCAGGCAATGAGGCGCATAAAGAATTGCCGGATGCTGGATAAAGCAGTGTGCTGCCGCCCGATTGCATGCGGTGCTGTCAGTGACCCGCTTTCCCCGGGACTCCGCGCTAGGGCTATTGCGACATCGCAGCCCCACTGGCCGCATTTTGATTCGTTCTGTTCCCGCTCCCATCTTTTCGTAGTATGTGTCGTTCAGTAGAGCGAGCCACGAATCTCTTAGGCTGCTTGCCTGAGATCAGACAAAATCGGCCATACGAAGTGGGACAGGGACTAGGTTCGGCGGTGCGAGTTGACGTAAAGTCGCCATCTCAAACAAGTGAACCTCGATCGGCGCTGAACGGGAATCCCCACCTAGAATCGGGTGTCGGTCCTGATCCACAATCTGATCCACAAAATGTGTGGCCTTCAACGACTTCGGTGGTCTTAGGCGTTCCCCACGGGTTTGTAAGTCGTTGAAAACCCTGAAAAGGCAAGACTGTCACGGCAGAGGTCGCGGGTTCGAGCCCCGTCGTCCCCGCCATAGATTCTTAAAGCTCTAAAGAATCTTCGGCAACCGAGTGACATCAGAATCCGGGTCCAATCAAGGTCCAATAAGCCGGTTAGGCAGAGGCTTGCGGGTACTCTTCTTCTCTCGCCTGACCCACGGCTGGATTCATCATCCCGACAACCTTGCTCTGCGCTTCACGTTCTGTCGCGTTCACCGCTTGGACGTTTGACGACGAGGATCTTCTGCGGGCGGTTGGAAGAGCTATATAGGGTAAAGACTGCCGTCCGCCCCGCCGGAGTCGCAATTCACTTCACAGTCGCGTTTCTGATCGGAGCGCGGAGATCACCTTCCGGAGGTGTGGTCCGCGGTCGCGTTCTCCCTGACAACGGCCTCCGCGGCGTTGGCTTCAAGCACCCAGCTGCTGGCGGCAGAGATGGTGGTTTCATGCTCAAACCAGAGCATGCCATAGCCGGTGATGCACTCCGGGAAGTCGGGCTTGATGACCACGTAGCCGGGAATCATGGCGCCGGGGATGTACGAGTTGTCCCCACGATTGTTGGAGTAGGTATGCAGCTTTGAGGCCGTGCCGATGGCCGCAATGTACGACTCGCTCGAGACCGGGTGGGTGCCGAGCAGGTAGTTAGCGGCGCGCAGCGTATATTCCGGACCGACGAGATCCGGAAACGCTTCGTGAAGGAAGTACATCTCGGCGCCGAAATCGGCGACCTGCTCCGCGCCGCCCCAGTCGCCGCGGGTGGGAGGCACGCCGAAGGGGGTCGCATCCAATTCCTGATTCATCTTCGGAAGCCATGCTTCGAGCGCGGTTTTGAACTTTTCCTTGTAGCCGGCATCGAGATAGGGCAAGGCCCGCACCGCGGTCCAGCCGCGGAAATCCATGTGTTCGAGTGCGGTGGGAAACAGATCCTGAACGCGCTGCTTGTACTCTGCCGCGCCGCCGGTGGCGATCATCAACTCAAGCGCTGCCGACCAGTCGGGCGGACCGAAGCGCGCGGCGAAGCCGCCCCGGAACGGATTGGGAGCCGGATGCGTCTTCTCGTCGTTCCAAAGCTTGATGGCGGCGTCGAGGCACTCTTTCGCCAGTGGGTCGTTCCAGCCCTTGAGCACGCGCGAAGCTGCGGCCAGCGATGCCGTCGCGCCATATTGATTGAATGTCGTGTAGCTCGTCCAGGCCCAGCGATCATCGAGACTGCCGGAGTTGCCGTCCTTCCTCTCATCCGGCGAGAGCTTCGGGTCGTAGAGAAGATTGTCCGTCTGCGAGGCCGCATCGCCGACGAAGGTATATTCCGTGAGCCACGCCGACTGGATGCCGGTGAACGGATGCCCGACGGCGCGGATCTGCGCGAGCTGCTGCAGAACACCGTGCTCGACTTGCTGCACAATGTCCGGGACGCCGTCGGGACGGTGCATTTCAACCGAGCGCGCCTTCTCGTCGACGGAAAGCTCGTCCCATTTCATGTGGAAGGTGCTGTAGGCGAGCGACAGGTTCTGGATGGTCGCGTACTGGCCGTAGTCGTCGTTATCGAAATCGCCGGCATCGAACCAGCCGCCTACGTTCAAACCCGGAATGTGCTCGCCCGGCTTGTAAGGCGAATAGGTGTCGGGGCCCATGCGGTAGCCGTCGAAGTGAGGCGTGTTGGGTGGCGCCTGGCGCGCGTCATCCATGTGCGCCACGCCGTGCCAGACGTGGTAGCCGTCGCGCACCGAGACGTGATCCATCTGCACAGCGAGAAAGCCGTCAAGGGTGGTCTGCCAAGTCTTTTCGTAGACATTCTGGGCAATCGGGAAGACGTCGCTGCGCTGATTGGCATACTCGATCACGTACAGACCGGGATCTTTGACAGCGGAAAAATCGAATTTGGAGTAGACGTAGCGCAGCCACGGCGTGGGCGCAGAGACCGGGCCTTCCAACACTTCCTTGAATGAGCCATCGTCGGCGAGTCGCAGCAGCTTTGCCGTGCCGGGCGCATTAAAGTTGGGATCGAGTTCGAGAATCGCGATTTTCTGGAAGTCCGCGGCGTAACCGGCCTGGCTGTGCGCGATCACCGGCGGCCGGGTCCAGTCGGGAATGTAGTTGGGCCGGATGTGCCAGACGATGGCGTCGCTGGTCTTGCCCGCAGGGATCAGAGTTCGGAGCACAAACCAGCCGTTCTGCGCCTTGTCGCGGCCGTCGAAGATCCGGATGGGCCCGCTTTCCGATGTGACGGTGATGCGGTTGAGCGGGTCGTTGGCGGCCAGCGTAACGTTCTCGCCTGAAGCGAAGGGCAACGGCTCGGTGTATCCCTCGGCTTTGTGCCACTGCTCCACGTACCACACCCGCTTCGGGTCGCCGGGTTTGGGCGGAGCCGTGGTCATGCTGTCTTCGGGATAGCGCGGCATCACGCCGAAGGATTTGTTGTCCACAACGTATGCCTTATCCATGTAGATGGAGGGCAGGAACTCGAGATTGTAACCGGCGCGACCGGCGAGGATCGCGGGAAGCGGCTGATCCAGATTCACGCTCACGCGGACTCCGCCCGGCTCGGCCGCAACGACCTCGTGGTAATCCAAATGGTATTCGGGGTAAGAGAGATCGGCCGTGAGGCGGTCGTGTTCCTTATCCGGCTGATGCGCTTTGATGGTGGGGATGGCGTCCCATTGCTCCGGCGTGGCCTGCAGGCGCAGGCTGCCGTTGGTCGCGATGCGATTGCCATGGAGAATAATCTGCATGCCCGCGTTCTTCTGGTCGAAGAAGACAGGACTAAAGGCGTCGTCATAGAGCATGATGCTGACGCCGCGTGCGTCGAGGTAGCCGTTGGCCGTTACCTTCATGGCGAGGTTCGGGTCGGCGCCGGAGGCCGGCAAGGCGAGGAACAGCGGAATCAGCGTGGAGACGAGCAGAACCGTTCTGAGTCGAGGGCGCATCGGAGACTCCCGTGGTTGTCAGTTCGGACGGAGTGCTATCCGCAATTGTGGCCGAGATAACTCAACCGTTGCCGGTCGTAACGCTATCAGGGCCTCGATCTTCATCCGTAAACTCGGTTTTCGAAGATTGAAAGTCGGCGCCTTATCGCGCGGCGACGGCGGGTTGATTTCCGGCCTGAAACAGCCGCGGTGCAAAGTCCTTCAGGTCGCGCCGCCATGTCTGCCACTCGTGGTTGGTGCCTGGTGACTCGTAAAACACGTGCTGGATCTTCCCTTCGTCAAGAGACGCGTGCAGATTTTCGAGTCCGGTCTTCATCCGTTCAGGCTCGTCCGTTCCCACGCCGATCCACAGCAGATGCACCCGCTTGGCGAACGCCGCCGGGTCGGCCATCGCACCGTGATACGCGGTTTTCGTGTCGAGCTTGTTGCTTCCCGCCAGGAAGGGATTGGCCGCTCCGCTGAATCCGCCGATATAGGAGAACAGGTCGAGATGATCGAATGTGACCTGGAACGTCTGCATGCCGCCCATGGAAAGACCGGCCATGGCGCGATGATCGCGATCGGGAATTGTACGGAACGTTTTATCGGTGAACGGAATCAACCCCTGCGTCATGTCGTCTTCAAATGCGCTCATCCGCTCCTGCATCACCTTGATGAACTCCGCCGATCCGAACGGCTGCCCCGTCAGGTCAGGCACGACATACCCGGCGCGGCTCGCATAGCCGTTGGCCATGACGATGATCATCGGTTTCGTGCTTCCGTCGGCGATCAGGTTGTCGAGAATGAAGTTCGCCTTGCCCTGCCGGATCCAGCCGGTCTCATCCTCTCCGCCACCATGCTGGAGATACAG
>JASHTH010000510.1 GCA_030040655.1 Acidobacteriaceae bacterium
CCCGGCGTGCTCACGCCGCCTGGCCTGGTCTCGATCACGGTCACCGATGCTCCGTTTATGTCTTCTCCACTCCAGATTTCACCGGGAGAGAATGAGAGGTATCTCGCCATGGGCACATTCAGTGACGGCAGCACAGCACAGCTTGCGTCCGTGGTGTGGAGTTCCGGGAGCACGCAGGATTTGGTCATCAGCAACGATGCCACCAACGCCGGGACCACGCTCATCGTGGGCTCGGCCGCGGCGGGAACACATGTCGTGATCACGGCCACGGCAGGCAGTGTTAGCACTATAAACGGAGCCGTGCTTCGCCCCACCGGGTTTGTGAGCGGAGGTCTCCTCGGGACAAAGCGCGCCTTGCACACTGCTACGCTGCTCAACAACGGCCTGGTCCTCATCGCCGGCGGAGAAACCACGGGTGGGACGCCTTTGGCAACTGCTGAGCTCTACAATCCCGCAACGAACACCTTTGCGCCCACCGGCAGCATGTTTACCCCGCGCTATTACCACACGGCAACGCTGCTGCCGAATGGCTCGGTCCTGATCGCTGGCGGCTTCGACGATACGAGCTCGGACCCCACAAATGCTGCCGAGGTTTATAACCCGTCAACCGGTACCTTCACGGCTGTGAGTAACATGGAATACGCTCGAGCCGGCCACACGGCGACATTGCTCCCCAATGGCGAAGTGTTGATCGCTGGAGGTGTTGCCGATTCGGAAGGCGATCTGAATTACGACACGGAACTTTACTATCCCCCAGACCCCTCCTTCAGCTCGGCCGGCTACATGAAGGTTCCGGTCGCCTACGGGGCCGCGACATTGCTCTACAACGGCCAGGTGCTCATCACGGGCGGGCTCGAGGCTGCAACCAACAGCACAACCGCCACGGTTCCATCAAATCTTGGTCAGCTGTACGATCCCGTCTCCGGATCCTGGTTCTTGACTACCCTCAACCTGAATACCGCACGCGCGGAGCACACGTCCACGCTGCTGATAAACGGCCAGGTACTGATTGCGGGGGGCCTCGTATCGAGTTCGAGTGGGCCGACCACAAGCGCGGAGCTCTACAACCCCACCACTCAGACCTTCATTGTGACGGGCAACATGAACTCCGCGCGCGAACTGCAGACGGCAACGCTGCTCAACAGCGGTCTCGTCCTGCTGGCGGGTGGAACGTTCAAGAGCCCGGAGACTGAGGAGCTCTACAACCCAGCCACCGGAGCCTTCGCCACAACCGGAAGCAGCCTGTCGACAGCAATTGCCGCGCACACGGCGACGCTCCTCAACAATGGCATGGTGCTGCTGGCCGGAGGCGAGAATCCAGATCCTACTGAGCTCAGTGTTACTGAGCTGTATTAGTGCGCCCAAGCTGCTTCGACTCGGTGACTGCTTCGCACCTGTGGACGATTTCGATGAGCTCATCCTTGCCAAGTATCAATCCGACGAGCGTGTCGATACGAGTGCGTGGTTCGATGAGTACGGCACCTCTGTTGGCAACAACTGAAGCGGAACCCCAAGAGCTGGGTGCTTCTGCTCGCAAACCAGAATGAATTCGTGCGCTTTTGTCTCTTATTGACATTCCATAAGAGAAATGCTAACCCCTTATAAAGTATCTATAGGAGATTGCACGCCCTCGACACAAGCCGAACTGTTACAAGAAACGCTCGATCTGCTGATCCTCAAATCGCTAGCACTCGAAGAATTGCACGGTATGGGGATTTCGCGCCGCATTATGCAAATCACGAACGGTACGTTTGAAGTCAAGGCCGGCTCTCTTTTTCCTGCTCTGCACCGCATGGAAGAGGCCGGCTGGCTATCCTCGTTCTGGGGCGAAGCCGAAGTCAATCGACGTGCGGAGTTCCATCGCCTCACCAAGACCGGCAAGAAGCAACTGCAAACAGAGTCGGGCCGGTGGGAACGCATCTCGCTCGCAATGCCAAATGCGCTCCGCGCAACGTAGGAGGCTCATCGTGATTCAGTATTGCCGCGCTCTCTGGCGCAACCGGCGTCATCGGCAGGCGCTTGATTAGGAACTGGACGAAGAACTTTGTGCGTATGTGGAATCGATCATAACGGACAAGGTTCGGCGCGGAATCTCTCCTAATGTTGCGGTTCGGGAAGCGCGCCGAGAAATTGGCGGAGTGGAGCAGGTGAAACAGGGCGTTCGAAATGCCAGGAGGTTGCATGTCGTTCGGATCATTTGAGGCGACGAACAGGGTCCTGCAAACGACTACGGTCATTATCGCGGTTGTCGCCACAGTTGTAGTGAGTTCGACAACTGGGCCCCTTCTTCATGCTCAGTCGCCCAGCACGTGGGTGGCACCGAAGGTTTCGCTGCCCGACGAATCCGTTGGAGTCGACGGGATCGTTCGGACTCTGATTTCTGCGTTCGATCATGCCGACGTTGTCGCGTTAGGCGAGGCGCATGGGCGCTTCCGGCAGGAGGGCGATCTGCGAGTCGCCCTGGTCCGCGATCCCAACTTCGCGAAGAAGGTGCGGTCCATTGTGGTCGAGTTCGCGAGCACTACCAAGCAGGCGACCCTGGACCATTACATTCGAGGTGAGAACGTGTCACCAGCCGAACTGGCGCAGGTTTGGAAGACCACCACTCAGGCGGCCAATGGAAACGATATCTGGGAATATCCCATTTACCCGGAATTTTTCGCCGCTGTCCGCGACGTCAATCGGAAGCTCCCTGCTGATCAGCAAATCCGTGTCCTTGGGGGTGATCCCGGGCAGGGAAGCAACGTTTGCGGTGAGGCCACTGCCATCAGCGTCATTGAGGAACAGGTGCTCAAGAAACATGGGAAAGCCCTGGTGATTTTTGGTGCAGCACACTTCTATCGGACCATGGACAAGAACTATCTTGCCAGCACCGGCGGCGACAGCGACATCGTGACGACACTGGAGATCGATGATCCCGGCCGCACTTTCGTAGTGATTCCAATCGGCCGGCTGGAACGTCCGCGGCCGGTCGCCGCTGACATGGTGCCCGACTATCAGAAGTTCGACCGTACTTTAAAGACGCAGGTCCGCCCAGTGCTGGTGTCACTGCAACGATTGCCCTTTCGGGAATTCACCGTCGAGGAGTTCCTCGGACGCACGGTCATCACCTGCCGCGGCCCCAATGGCTGCGTGAGTGCATTCAAGGGCAGCACGCTTACCCTAGGTCAGATGGCCGATGCGCTCATCTATTTTGGTGGGAGTGGCGACGCCGTAGGGAGACGCTGATACGAGAGCGAAACCTACTCGACAGCGGATACACTGACGATCAACTAGCGTGATACCGAGAATCCTGAGTTGATGCGAAATCGCCGAGTATCGAATTGACGCCAGATTCGGATCGTCCCAAGGCTCGATAAGCGCGTTGGCCTGTTCGCAACAGCTGACGCTTCGCGCTTGCAATGTCGTTGGTCCTTGCCGACGTTCCGGTAGTAAACGGCATCAGGATCAGCGACGTGAGGTCGAAGATCAGGTGGCAGTATCTTCCATACTTCACCACGCTCGCTACGTCAATTCTTGGTTCCCGCAATAATTCCAACGAGCCGGTCTTCGTTTATGGCCGTTGGGAACCCCTTTGGGTCCCAGTGCTTCTTGCAGCCGGGATGGTCCAGCGGAAGGCACTGCGAAGCGATTCTGCGAGAGCGCATCTCGTATCCGCCGGGCAGAATATTCAGCATGCAGGCGACCGCGGTCACGCCGACGCCTGTCTCACGTTCCCAGCGGTCCAGCCAACGACTGAAGCCGCTGGAGTGAGGAACCAGATAGACTCTTGTGCCCAGTTTGCGCATGCGCTGTGTAATACGATTCACGGCGCAATTCGGGTCGCAGGCCATACATGTCATATCCGCACCGCGGATGCGGGCTTTACAAGTCTCAGCTTTTGCTCCGCGCATGCACGCGGGCACGAGAACGACCTTGCGCGTCGTACGTTCGAACGAATCCTGCAGACCGCGATTCATCACCTCCGCAGCCAGCATGTTCAGGTGGTACTCCACCGGCGGCCGGCCACAGAAGATCTGATCTTCGCGGCATCCACGGTGAGCGTATTCACCGGAGAGGAATCGGTTTACACCTTCGGTGAAGGTACCGAGCGTGGATGCGGCCTCACAGGCAAAATCATCAAAGCTCTCAATCGCTGCGCACATGCAATGGCGGGCGTTTTCAGGTGTAAGCGTAGCCAGATAATTGCGCCAATTCTTGAGACGAAGAGCCTCTTGCTCATACTCGCCGGTCGCTCCGAGCCAACGGATCAATCGTGATAGCCTCGCCAATGGAGACCCGGGCCCCGGTTGCTCCACATCATTTCGCGCTAACGGATAGCACTCTGGAGAGCTCAGGATAGAAGGAAGGAAGAAGTGGCGGGATAACTTTGCCCGCAACCAGTCTGCAGGAGCCTTGAGGATTGGAATATTGCGACGCAATAAGATGAGAAACTGAGCCAGCGTAACGACCCACCCCGATAACGCTTGTGCTGCAGTTTCGTACCTTCTGAGAGCCATCCCTAGGGTCAGAAATTCAACTTCGTATTCACCACGGCTGCGCGGCGCCTCTTCGATGTAGACACGCAAGTGCCGGCAATATCCATCCAAGATCGGCCCGGCATGGTCATCGATCCGCGCTACGATCTTCTCTGCGAACCTGGATGTTTCGGCATAGAACGCATTTGAGTCGCAGCTCCCGTTGCGCAGGTTATAAACCAGATTTGAATTGGGCGATGTGTTAAGCAGCCGGTTCTGACGGTATGCGGCACTCGGAATGGCGCCGCAAATGGGCGTGGTTTCCGATCGGCATCCGGATCCGCAGCTTCCTTGCATGGCATGACTCATTGTGCAATCCGCCGTTACGAATTGGCACATCCGATGATACGCCCCGCAGATTAAATAGTTCCGAGCAATCCAATCTCAAATTGATCTGCCCAACATGATGAGGTAGCGGACGTCAGCGGCATTGTGACGAGAATCACTTGGAGCGGATCATCTCCTTTCCCGCTCTCACAATTGGATGTCGGCTCCTTCGTCTCAACGTCTGCGTGTGGGAGATTGTGTGGGGCCTGAAGTTGGAAAGCAGGCAAACGCGCAGTGGGTACCCGCGCTAAAATGAAGCAATGATGATTACCGCGCTGAATCCGAATTTGAAGACCGAACTCCGCTATGCTCTTGATGTGATGGAAGAGTACTCGCACCTAGGGTTGGACGACGAATACGCCGGCAAACTCCGCAATATTCTGTTGCGGCATATTGAAGATGCTGAAGTCGCGATTTCTGTTCGGCCCACTGGGTCTGCCATTGTGACTGGGGCCACTGACTTTGTGGCAGGGCTGTGCTAAACAGCACCATGTCGTTCCCCGAAGTGCCGTTCGCTTTACCTTGTGCCGGCCCTCCGCTGAATCGACCAGGAGGCTCGTCATGGCATCGCATTCAGTCGCCACTGAGCCAGCCATTCCCCGGGCAGAAGACGAATGGATTTGGCAGCGCTGCGGATTCTACGCATGTCCAACCTGCAAGCAGGGCCTGGAACCGTCGTACGACGGGCTTTCCTGTTGTGCCTGTGCGCGGATCTACCCCATCCTGAGCGGGATTCCCGACTTCACCGTGGTCAACTTCGCAGAGAGCAATTGCTTTGACATGCGCATGCTTGCCAAGAGGGACTCTGGAATTCTGCTGAACTTCGCGGCCTCCGTCTACGAACCCTGGATCTACCCGGTCGTGTCCAGGCTGTACGGCGGATGGGGCGGCACGTCCACCCTCAAAAAGATGGCCCACGACGTCTCGGACATTGTGGGGTCGCGCGACGGGGTCATTCTGGACGCGGCCTGCGGACCGGGAACCTACGGGCGCCGCATCGCTTCTCCATCGAGGACCGTTATCGGAATTGATATCTGCATGAGTATGCTGCGCCAGGGCGTTCGTTACGTCGAACGGGGACATATTCCCAACGTGCACTTTGCTCGTGCTGCGGTGGAGGCGCTGCCGTTCCGCTCTGGCCTCTTCGACGCCGCGATCAACGCAGGATCGTTGAACCATTTCCCCGACACGGTCATCGCTTTGCGCGAGATCAACCGAACCATGAAATTCGGAGCGCCGCTGGCGGTGATGTGTTTTTACGTCGGCAGCAAGGGCCTCATCAAAAACAGGTCTCTGCGCCGGCGCGCGGAGCAACGCGGCGGTCATATCTTCGAACTTCCCGATCTTGAGCGATATGTGGCTGAGGCGGGCTTTGAGGACTTTCGCCCCCACGCCTACGGCTCCATCTTGGTATTCAGCGCCCGCAAAACGTCGGCGGAGCATTAGTCAACGGGAAAGGAGATCCTTACCTGGCCATGGAGAAGCTCGTACACATCGCCTGGCTCTTCGGCGCCATTCTCGTCGCGGGTCTTTTGATGGCTGTCGCGGGCAAAGCCCTCCAGGTGCCGTTCGCCATTGTCCACAAACTCCTTGCCCTTGTCTGCCTCTTCCTGCTCATTCGCGCCGCCGGCCTGCTCTGCGGCCTTCACGCTCCGCCTGCTCTGCCGGTCGCCATCGCCGTCTTCGCCGCTGCTTTTCTGGCGGCCTTCGCCACCGGCGTCGTTGAGAGCATTCCTGCCTGCGCCGGCGCTCTCTGGCTCAACCTGCATCGGGTCGCGGCCACCGTCGCCGCCATCGCCTGCGCCATCGCCGCCCGATTCATCGTCCTCGCCTCCCGATCTTGACATTTCATTTGTCCCCGGGCTCTCCAGTCCCGCGCAACGGGCCATCCCAGATGCGCGGATGGGCAGCAGGCGAACTTGACATGGACGCTCTCGCCGCGGCTATGTCGCTGATGAGCAATTAGTTAATTTCAGACGTGCTTTGGCGCACGGCAGACAACGGAAGTGAAGAATATGCTGATTCCCCAAGAGCAATGTTCCATGGGAGGCGGTCATGGCCGGACTGCTCCAGGATGTACGCTTTGCCTTGCGGCAACTGCGTAAGAATTCCGGATTCACGATCGCGGCAACGGTGTTGCTGGCCGTTGCCATCTGCGCCAACAGCACGGTCTTCAGCTGGATCAACGGCACCATGCTGCACGCGATTCCAGGAGCGCGAGATCCGAGCAGCCTGGTGAGCGTGTTGCGCGGCGAGTGGAGCACTTCGCCAACGCCGCCCCTCTCCTATCTCGATTACCGCGATCTGCGGGAGCAGAATCATACCGTGTTGGGCATGCTTGCCTATAACCACGACTGGATCACATTGACGCGCGGCGCGGCGGTGCCGGACCGGATCTATATTTCCAACGTTTCGTCGAACTTCTTCGACCTGCTGGGTGTCAAGCCGCTGCTGGGGCGTTTTTTCCTGCCCGAGGAAGAAACGCGACCCGATGCCGTCCCCTATGTTGTGCTGGGTTACTCGCTGTGGAAGACGCGGTTTGCAGGCGACCCGGCGATTGTAGGCAAGTCGATGGACATCGCCCGCCATACCGTGACGGTGATCGGCGTAGCGCCGGAGGGATTCATTGGCGCAATGCCGGGGATTCGCGAGGATGCATGGCTGACGCTGAACCCGATTGGGACAGCTTCATACCAGATGACGCATCGCAGCGCCTACCATTACAACGTGCTGGCAAGGCTGCGGCCCGGTGTGAGCCGAGAACTGGCTACCCGGGACCTTGAGACGATCATGCAGCGGATCGTGGCGGCGTATCCGAACGATCATCTGGGCAAGAACACGATCACGCTGGATCCGATGTGGCGCTCGCCCTTCGGCGCGAACGGCTATATGGCGCTGTCACTGCCCGTGCTGCTGGCGATTGCCGGCGTGGTGCTGTTGCTCACGTGCGTGAACGTGGCCGCGCTCATGCTGGTGCGTTTTGTGTCGCGGCGGCGCGAAATAGCGATCCGGCAATCGCTCGGCGCAGGAAGCGTTCGGCTGGTAAGGCAGATGGCCATCGAAGGAGTTCTCATCTCTCTCTCTGCGGGTGTTGCGGCGTGGCTGCTGACGTTGTGGACGGCCAATACCTTTGCAGAGTTCGTTCCGCCGAATGCGAATCCGATCATCATAAATGGCGTTCTGGATTATAAGGTTGGGGTCGGAATCGTGATTCTGGCCCTGGTGACAAGCCTAGTGTGCGGAGCGTTTCCGGCGTGGCGCTCGTCTCAGGTGCCTGCGGTCGAAGTCCTTAAGGAGGAGTCGGCAAGCGTTTCGGGCGCATCGCACAACCGGTATCTGCTCAGCGCGCTCGTGGTGGCACAGATCGCTCTGTCGCTTGCCCTTCTGGTCACCTCGGTGCTGTTTCTGCGCACGTTGCGGAACATCGCCAAGGCCGATCCCGGATTTGAGCAAGATCACATTCTGACTGCATCGGTGGGCTTGAATATCGCCGGCTATACCGACGCGCAGGCGGAAGTGATCCGCCACAAGATTCTCGATCGCGTGTCGGCATTGCCGGGCGTTACGCTTGCTTCGCTCACGGACTGGGTTCCGATGGATTTCACCCAGAAGTCGGCGCAGGCCTATCCGGAAGGATATGCGCCTCAGCCGCATGAGTCGCTGGAGGTGCGCCGGGCCGATGTGACGTCGCGGTACTTCGAGCAGTTGGAGATTCCCATCGTTGAGGGGCGCGAATTCACGCAGGACGACAACGAGACAGCTCCGGAGGTGTTGATTGTGGACCAGACGGCAGCCAGGCGGTATTGGCCTGGCCAGAACCCTCTGGGCAAAAAACTCATGGTGTATGGCCGGCCGTTTATCGTGGTGGGCGTGGCGCAGAACACGAAGCACCAGTTCATGAACGAGCCGGTCGAACCCATAATCTATTTGAGCTACTTTCAGGAAGCGGACAACGAGTCGATCGTGCAGGTAAAGGCCAGGGGCGACCCAGCGGATCTGGCGCCGAGGGTAGAGCAAGCAATTCACCAGATCGACGGGCAGATTCCGGTGTTCGATGTGCGCACGATGCGCGAGACAACCCAGATGGCCGGCATCTTCGCCGTCATGCAGAGTACATTTGCCGGCATGTTCGCCGTGATCGCGCTGATCCTGGCGACGACCGGGATCTACGGCGTGGTGGCCTATCGCACGGCACTGCGCACGCACGAAATCGGCGTGCGCATGGCGCTGGGCGCTTCGCGCGCCGACGTGCTGCGGCTGGTGCTGACGCAGGGAATGTGGTTGACGATTTTCGGGCTGGCATTGGGGCTGGCGCTCTCGTTCGGCTTCACGCGCTTCATTCGCGCTCTGCTCTACGGGATCGGCGCCAACGATTCGTTGACGGTCGTCGCGGTCGTGGTGCTGCTCGCGGCGATGTCGCTGCTGGCATGCTACTTTCCGGCGCGTCGCGCGATGCGCATCAGTCCTGTTGCCGCGATACGCGAGCAATAACGAACAGTTTCAGAGCTGGCGCAGAGGTCGAACGGTCGTGATACCGAGGGTCGAGGATCCCACCGCGATCCAGGCATTGCCGCGGGAGAATTCTGGCGGCTCCGTTTTTGAAGGCCGCCGAAACTCTCATTGAAGGCGCAGACAAAAACCCCCTCCCCGGTGACGGCCGGAGAGGGGGTTGTCTGTTGTGGCCGGAACGCGATTTAGTCGTCGTCGTCGACCTTGGTGGGTGCAGCTTTGTGGAAGTCGCTGGCCGGGCGAACAATCTTCTCTCCGGGGAACGGGACTTTATACCCGGTAGCCTCGTACCAAATCATGTGGTTGACGGTATCCGGATCTTCGGAGTCCGGCTTCTGGTACTTGCCCGCGAAGATCTCTGCCTTCTTTTTCACCCAGCCGGCCATCAAAACCTTGGCCGCGGGGGTCATGCCCGGATAAGTGACAGGACTGACCGAGGCCATTGCGCCGGGGATGCCGGTCTCTGTCGGAGTCTGGGTCACGCCATAGTTCAGCGGCACGCCGTTCGGCACGTGCGCCCACGGCAGGAAGTTGTTGACCGGTGGATTGTCGATGAAGATTTCGCTCACGGGCGAAGCCACCAGATCGTTCTGGTTCATCGGCGCGATGCCGAGAATCTGTTCGATGGTTCGGGTGAAGTTGACCTGCGTGTAGAAGGTGCTGTCTTCGGTGATCCCGACCCCGGTCGTGACATTTCCAGCTCCGGTGCCGTCGGGGTTCACGTTCTGCTTGACGTAGGGGCTGAAGATATAGCCCGGGCTGCGGTGACCGTCGACGTGGTCGACGCCGGTCTGCGCGTCGTCTTCCTCGACGAAGATGACCGATTCTTTCCAAATGGGGCTGTGGCTGATGGCGTCGACAAAGCGGCCAAGGGCCAGGTCGTTGTCGGCCTGCATGGCCGCATTGTTCGGCGGTCCACCGGTATGGTCGGAGCTGATCCACATGAATTCCAGCTGGGGCACCTTGCCGGCCGCGACGTCCTTATTGAAGTCCTGCTGCCAGACATCGAAGCGGTACTGGTCGGGGATGTTCAGATCGAACTGCGGGTAATTTTGAACCGTGTCCTTGTACAGGTTGGGAAGGGGGGTGTACGAAGCGACAAAGTTGTAGTTGTAGAGCTCGGGCTCAGCGCCGGACTCATAGGCCTGTACGTCGTTGTAGAAATCGATCCACAGCGGCTCGCAGCTGATCGAGTTAGTGAACGGTAATGGAGCGGTACCCGAGACAGCGCCGCCACCACTACTTTTGGCGCCAGCACTCGTGTAACTGGTGTAGACGTTGTTCAAGGTACAGCCCGGCACGTTGAAGGTGTTGTACTCGATGTACTCGCCGTAATTCTTCACGCTGACGTGTGCCCTGTCCGCCGCATCCCACAAGTGTCCCTTCTGCTGGTAAGCAAGCGCATCGCCGCCGTTGGAGGGGTAGTCGCGGAGCCAGTCCGGCGACTGGATGTCGTCGGAGTAGGGCGCCATGGCCTGCGTGATCCAGTTGTGACCGTCGGCCGACTGGCGGCTCGGGTCGTAGAAGTTGTCGAAGAGCGGAAAGCGCTCTACGAGCGCGTGCGCGTTGGGCGTGACCAGGGGATAGGGGGTGTACGTCGAGGTGTCGCCGAAGGTTGCCAGCGAGGGATCGCCGTTGCCGCCGGCCACGTCGCCCAGGATCTGGTCATAGGTGCGGTTTTCACGGATGATCACGAAGACGTGCTTGATCTTCGACGGATCGCCGAGACGATGAGGGATGGCGACCGGCTTTGCCCAGGGATTGCCGCCTCCGGCCGCCCAGATGTTCTGCGCCAGATCCCAGTGGTTGTTCTGGAAGACCTGATGCGTCATCGCCCACAGGGCCGAGCTGCTCGGGATCGGAACAATACTTACCATGCCAAGGTCCTGATGCGTGTTCAGGCCCTGCGGAGAGCCAAATTCGCTTGTGGTCGAATTGTCTGTAATCGGCGCGCCGCTTACGGTTCCCGCGAAGGGATTCGGGTTGCCCGTGGTTCCCCAGCCTTTGTCGTTGGCGACGAGCAGAACGCCATCGGTCGAGTCAAGCACAACCGAGGCCGGCGCGTAGCCCACCGGGATCATGCCCTGGACGGGATTCCACCCGCCATTGCGGAGATCGACCACGGCGATCGCGTTGGCGTTGTACAACGCCACGTAGGCGATGTTGTTCTTGGCATCGACGGCGATCGAGTTAGGACCCGCGCCGTAGGCGGCTGTGCGTTCTCCGGGTACGCCGATCGGCAGGCCAAGGTCGATCTTCCGCTCTTCCCTGTTGGTGGCCGTGTCGATCACGGAGATGCTGTCGCTAAAGGTATTGGCGACCAGGAGCTTGCTGCCCCAGAGGGCCATACCGGTCGGGTGATGGCCGACGGTGATACTGCCCTTGACCGTAAATGACGATAAGTCGACTACGGAAACGGTGCCGCGGGCCAGGCTGCCGGTCGGATATTCGGCGACCACCGGGGTGCCGTTGGAGTATTCCATGAAGTCACTCGCGGTGGCGATGCGGCCGGCCTCGTTGGAGACGTAGGCGGTCTTGCCATCCGGCGAGAGGATAACGTCGTGCGGAACGTTGCCGACGCGGAGATCCGGCGTGACTTCGACCGGCGGATTCTGGGTCAGGTCGATCTTGGCCAGCGTGTCGTTGTTATCGAGCACGACGTAAGCGGTCGTAGCATCGGACGAGACCGCGATGCCCATGGGATAGGACGTGACTGTACTATCCGAGATAATCGAAACGGTCTGGCCGCAGGGGATGGCAAAGCTGCCGGTGGTTCCCGGAGGGCTGACGCCCGCAGCCGGAGGTCCTGTCGGAAGGCCGAAGGAATCATAGCCCTTGGATGTGTAGCAGGTGACGTTGGTCAGAGCAAGGGTGGTGGGGTTGTAGTCCATCGGAACCTTGACCTGTGCGTAATTGGAGAGCAAGCCCGTGGACGGATTAACGCTGGCGATGCCAACCACGCTGCCAGGGCCGTAATTGCCGTCCTGGCTGACCAGCAGGTACTTGCCGTCCGGCGTATAGGCGATCCCGGTGCTGCTGCCGTCCGGGTCGCCGGAGGGCTCGAAGGTCTGAAGAACGGTGCCAATTGTGGCGCCGGCCGTGCTGAAGATCTCGACGGCTTTCCCATTGGACCCATGCGTGCCCATCACCATGACGGCCGCGGTGCCATTGCCGGTTGGATTCAGCGCGATAGCCTTGGCGCGGACTTCGATGCCAAGGTTGACTTGGGTGCCGGCGGGGCTGATGATGGTGCCGTCGCTGACGACGAAAGTACCGTTCGTCTGCGGGCCGGCCTGGTAAGTCGGGAATTCTGTGGACTGAGCGAGCGCCGGAATGCTCAGCCCCGCGGCCAGCAAACCGGCGAGCAGATGTGTGCGGCTGATGCGAGAAGTGGATGAATTTCGGGACATTTGTTGTTCTCCTCGTGGGAATCTTTTTTCTCGCGCAACGCGAGATCAGTCGCGTGGCAAGAGGTTGCTCCGGAAAACGGGAACTCATCTTGGGTAAGGGAGAATGGTTGAGAAAGGAGACGATCAAACGCGTCAAATGAACTTGCGGTTCGGTTGAACCTTCGACCTGCCGGGACTTGGATGGGAAACATGAGAGTTCTCATGCTTTCTTCCCTCAATTGCAGAGCGTGGTCCGGTTGCGAGCCCGTCCGAAGTCTAATGAAGCGAAAATGACGCCGGCATGGCGCGAGGATTACATTTTCGTCATCGCTTTGCAGCCGTGTGAATGCGCAGTGTGACTATCGTTCCGCAGCCGAGTTGACTGCCGATCTCCGCGCTCCCGTCGTGGAGCGCCATGATGCTCTGCACGATTGCCAGGCCGAGTCCCGTTCCGCCGGAGATTTGGGAGCGAGAGGGATCGACTCGAAAGAAGCGATCGAACACCCTGGGTAGCGCTTCGGCGGGAATGCCCCTGCCCGTGTCGCGAATCTCAATTCGTATCTCGGGTCCGGCGGCGGAGACCGCCAGGGTGACCGAACCGCCCTTTGGCGTGTGCGCAATGGCGTTGGATACAAGGTTGCTCACGGCCCGCAGCATCAAAGATCGATCCAGGCTCGCGCTCGCAGCCCCGGCAGGTTCGACCGCAGTCAGTGAAACTCCCGCATCCGCCGCTGTGGCTTCGTAGTAATCCCGCACGGTGGTCAGCAGCTCCCCGACATTCACTTTTTCCAGGTGCAATTCCGTCAAAGGGCTCTCGGCGCGGGCCAAAAACAGCAGATCGCCGATCAAATCCGAAAGCCGGACGGCTTCTTCCAGCGAGGATTCGAGCACTTCGCGATATTCTTCCACCGTACGCGCGCGGGCAAGCGCCACTTCGGCTTCGCCGCGGATGTTGTTGACAGGCGTTCGCAGGTCGTGCGCGATATCGGCCGAGAATCTCGAGATGCGTTCAAATGATTCTTCGAGCCGGTCGAGCATCTCATTGAAGGTTCCGGCCAACGACGCCAGCTCCAGGGGATAACCCTCCGCCTGGATCCGTTCGCGCAGATTAGTCGATGTAATCCTCCGCGCAGTTGCGGCGATTTGCTCGACGGGACGAATGCCGTGGCGCGCGATTCTGTATCCCGCCAAAGGGAAAAGAACCGCCGTGATCAGCAGGATGGCCCAGAACCAGAATCGATACCGAGCCAGCAATTCTTCCTCCTGCGAAATGTCGATGGCGATTTGAATCGTATCGCTGCCTGTGGGCGGAGAGCCCACTTCAGCGGATGCGCTGGCGACTCGGAATGCCTGGCCATTTCTCCCTACCATCGATATCGAACGTCCAGGGTGGCTACGCGTCCGGTTTGCAAGCTCGGCAAAATCCAATCGTTGAGCCATCCCGGGTGTAGTAAGAATCGGAGCGCCACGCTCGTCGAGAAGGCGAATGTAAAACTGCTGGTATCGGCGGGCCGCGGACTCCAGTTCAATCTCTTCGCGCAAGCCATCCTCGTCGTTTGGGCGCTCACGCAACATGGTGCGCAGCACATGCAGCTTGTCCGCAAGAAAGAGCTCCGTGCTTCTTTCCAGCTCTGCCCGCAGCACGATGTAAAGACTGACCGTGCCCAGAAGCAAAAGCAGCAGACCTGCGATGGAGTAGGCCGCCGTCAGCCGGAACGCCAGGGTCCTGCGCAGGCGCGGCGCAAGTCGCGAGCTACGGTTCGGCTTCAAGGACATAGCCTGCGCCACGAACCGTGTGAATCAACTTGATGGAAAAGGGATCGTCCACTTTGCTGCGCAGCCTGCGAACGTTCACGTCCACGACGTTCGTGTCGCTGTCGAAGTTCATATCCCAGACCGATTCGGCGATCAGCGTCCGCGACAGCACTTCACCGGCACGCCGGGCCAGCAGGGTCAGCAGCAGAAACTCCTTGGCAGTCAGGTCGAGCTTCTGCCCGGCGCGAGTGGCGCGATGCCGCAACAAGTCGATCTCAAGATCGGCCATGCGGATGGTCTCCTGCGGACGCGGCGTTGAGCGGCGCAGCAGCGAGCGTACCCGGGCCAAGAGCTCGGAGAACGCGAACGGCTTTACCAGATAGTCGTCGGCTCCCAGCTCGAAGCCATGCACTCGCTCGTGCACGGCATCGCGCGCCGTGAGCATCAGTACCAGCGTCTTTCGCCCCGCCTCGCGCAACCGCGCAAGCACGTGCCACCCGTCCAAAGCCGGGAGCATCACGTCAAGGACGATGAGGTCGAATTCGCCTTCCAGGGCGAGATGCAGACCTTCCGGCCCTTCGGCGGCAACATCGACGACATACCCGGCTTCGCCGAGTCCCTTCTTCAGGAATTTGGCGGTCTTTGCTTCGTCTTCGATGACCAGGATCTTCATTACCGGCTCGAGTTCATCGCTCCAATTGAACCTTTATCGCTGACGGAGAAAAATGAGGATTTGCTTCTCCCCATCATGGCGCTCGCGGGTTCTCTCGAGCGTCGCGCCATTCTCAATCAGAGTCCACGTCTCTTTCGAATGGAGAATGCGACCGTCTTCGTGTTCCTCGGTCGAAAAGATGAGGCTCGCATCCTTCCAGATGACCGCCGTGTGGAATTCGTCTCCGTCTGTTCCCGTCGAAATGGAGACTTTTCCATCGGTCGTGTACTTCTGCAACGCATGCCGCGGGTTTTGTGAACCGTGCGTCATCGTTGTTTCAACCGTGAGCTCGGGGTCGTGATGCTCGATACGCAGCGTCACATCGCCGTTGCGTTTTGGCTGGCAGCGATCGTTGTCCTGCTTCCACAGGCCTGAGAAATCCGGGGCCGCCTGCGGCCAGGCAGTGACAGGGATCGCGGCCAAAAGCAGGATGCTCAGGCGAATTCGCAAATTGCGATGTGTCCACTCCATGGTCTGTCCCCATTGCATTCCGAGCCCGTTCTGCGAGGCGGCCATTGCGACCGCCGCGCGTGCAGGTCGGCGGCTTCAGAATTCAAGACGCAGCGCGAACTGGATCTCGCGTGGCGTTCCCGACCCCACCGGGGTGATTGGCGATACGATGGCGGTGTTCAGGTTTATCGGGCTAGTGATTTGGCCGAACCCCACCCCTGTCTCGCAGGCTGTGGGGCCCGTGTTTGAGCCGGTACCCTCGCACGTCGTCCCCGGCTGACCCAACTGCGGGTGATTGAAGATGTTGTAGAACTCTGCTCGAAGCTCGATCCTCGCTCGCTCCCATAGCGGGATGGTCTTGTCGACGCCCATATCGGCCTGCCAGGTGCCCGGCCCACGAAGTAAGTCGCGCGGCGCGGTGCCGAATACGCTCGCGTTGCCGGCTGAATTGAGGGCCGGGATTTCAAATGCGGCGGGATTAAACCACTCCGCAACCGTCCTGCCTCCGGGCGGAGCCAGCGGTTGACCGGTCAGCAGAGGACGCTGTGTACCGGCCTGATTGCCGTCCGGGCCGTTCAGAGTCGTTACCACATTCACCGGAAAGCCGGTGCGCGCCAGCGCCGTCGTGGTCAGCTCCCAGTTGCCCGCGATGCTGCTCGCAATCCCGCGCTGGTTCAGCATCGGCTTGCCGAGGCCGAAGGGTAGCTCGTAGACGGCATTGCCATTGACCACATGGGTGGCGTCCCAGGCGCCGCTGGCGGTATCGCACGCCTGGCACGCCTGATTCTGCGGTTGTATCTCGTCGCCATCGCCGCTGCCGTTGGAGCCGTTGTCGATCTCGTGCGACCAGGTGTAGTTGGCCGCTACCAGAAGGCCGTTGGAGAATGGTCGCCGCAATCCCGCGGAGAGGCCGTTGTACGTGCTCATGCCGACCGAGCCGCGCCACTGAAAGCCAGTTGCGCAACTGCCCGGCTTGGCACTCGAGTTCCAGGCACAATCGGGATATTGCGTCTGGGGACCATACGTACCCGTGGCCGAGTTGTAAGCCAACAGGTTGGTCTCGCCCTGCTCGAGCAGATGCACGCCGTGGCTTCCCAGGTAGGAGATGGTGCTCACGAAGTTCGCGGGCAGTTCCCGCTGCAGCGAGAAGCTCCACTGCTCGACGTACGTGTCTTTGCGATTTCGTTGTTCGGCACTCGGCTTGTAGGCTGCATTGGCGGCGCTGAATGCGTTGGCTCCGGCGGCGGTTCGAATCGCTTCGGCCTGATCCGGGCACGCTGCGGGTGGGCAGTACGAGAGCGCGCTCGACTTGCTTGACGCCGAATAGGAGGGCACCTCGTTTCCGGCGGGCAGATTCTGATCGTCCAACTGCCCATCTTCGTGGTACATGCCGAACCCGCTACGCACCACCGTTTTTCCGGCCCTGTCGGGTGTCCAAGCGAAGGCCACCCTGGGGTCGACATCCCCGTAGTTCTGCTGGCCGAAGCTCGCGCCCACGGCGCAATATCCCTGCGGTCCGCAGGTGTCGAAATCGAAAGGTTCAGCCAGCCCGTTCTTCTCGTCGAACAGACCGAAGATGGTGTAACGTACGCCAAGATTCAGGGTGAGATTCGGCCGTAACTTGTACCCGTCCTGCGCGTAGAGGATGTAGTCGTTCTTGCGCAATTCGTTGACAGGCAACGCGCCGGTCAAACTCGCTTTTCTGACCGCGTCGTTTGCCAGATTCTCCACCGACGAAAACGTAATGGTTCCGTCTTCCGGGTGGTCCTGGTTCATCTGAATGCGGCGGTACTCTACTCCGGCTTTGAGGGTGTGCCGGCCATGCGTCCAGGTCAGATCGTCGTTGCCCGAAAACGAGTTGCCCGCGTAAATGCTGGTGTAATCGTAGTTCTCGGTGACAAATCCCGGCCCAATACCACCCTGAATCGCAATCTTGTAAATGATTCCGGCGTGGCTGTTGTTGTATTGGTTGTTGGTGGAGCGATTGAAGCCCGCATGGGCCTCGTTGACGAGGCTGGAATTGAAGGCGTGCAGCAATTCCAGCGCGCCATTCACCGGTGCGGAGACCTTCTGCTGCAAGTCCGTCGCGGAAGCCGAAAGCGGCTGCGTGTTGACCGACCGGTCGTAGTTGAAGCGCATGAAGGCCGTGGTCTTGGACGAGAAGCGTTGGTCGAGGCGCAGCATGAACGAGTTTTCGTCCACCACCTGCGTACACCTGCA
>JASHTH010000511.1 GCA_030040655.1 Acidobacteriaceae bacterium
GGGGCCCAGCCCGTGCGTCCTGATTCGCATCGATACCAACCAGGATGTCTACGGCCTCGGCGAAGTGCGCGACATCGCCGGCCCGCAGTACGCCATGGTGCTCAAGAGCCGCCTCCTGGGCGAAAACCCTCTTCGCATCGACTATCTGTTCCAGAAGATCGCACAGTTTGGCGGCAACGCGCGCCAGGCCGGCGGCGTGTGCGCAGTGGAGATGGCGCTGTGGGACATCGCGGGCAAGGTGTACGGCATTCCCGTTTACCAGATGCTTGGCGGAAAGTGGCGTGACGCGATCCGCATCTACGCTGACACGACCGAGTCGATGGATCCAGCCGAATACGGCCGCCGCGCCAAAGAGCGCAAAGCGATGGGACTGACCTGGATGAAGATGGACCTCGGGATCGATGTCCTCGATGGAATCCCCGACACCGTCATGAGGCCCCCGGGCATGAGCCAGTGGGAGCTGCATGATCAGCCGCATCCGTTCATCGCGACCGAGGTGACCGACAAGGGTATCGAACGCCTCTGCGAGTACGTGGCCGCGGTGCGGGAGAACATCGGGTACGACATGCCGCTCTCCATGGATCACCTCGGCCACATCGGCGTGAAGTCGGCGATCCGCCTGGGCAAAGCGTACGAGAAATTCAACCTCGAATGGATCGAAGACGTCATCCCCTGGTATTACACCGATCTGCTCAAGGAGATCACGCAGGAGAGCCCGACGCCGACCCTCACCGGCGAGGACATCTACAGGATTGAAGATTTTGAGACACTCTGCCGCGAACACGCAGTCGACAAGATCCATCCCGACCTTGCAACCTCGGGCGGCATCCTTCAGACACATCGCATCGGCGACATGGCCTTCCGTTACGGCGTTCCCATGGCTATGCACTTTGCCGGAACCCCCGTTGGCTGCATGGCCTGCGTTCATTGCGCCGCGGCGACGCGCAATTTCCTCGCTCTCGAAAATCATTCCCTCGATGTGCCATGGTGGCAAGACCTGGCGACTGGGGTGGACAAGCCCATCATCGATAAAGGCTACATCGCGGTGCCCGGCACGCCGGGCCTGGGCGTTGCGCTGAACGACGATGAGTTGAAGCGGCATCTCAAGCCGGGTACCGGCTACTTTGAACCAACGCCAACGTGGGATGAGCCACAGTCTTGGGATGACGCGCTATTCAGTTGATTCCGAGCCTGCTGCTGATCATCGTTCAATTGGTCGTTCAGACGAGCAAACTGGCGCAGTCTGGATTCGGAAACTTCAACTGAATTGATTGGCAAGTAAGAGCGATCCTCACCGAACGCGGCCTCCTTTGAGCGTCGGAAACCTCAATCCGGTTGGATCCCGGCCATTGCGCACTTTAGCGTTTGGTCAAATGATGTTGGGCGACCACTTGGGACTTTCGAGATTGTTCTCGAAACCTCTTTAGGCGGGAGAGCGAAAGAGTTACGCCACGGGTGGAAGCGATGCGAGGGCGTTGACGATGGCTTTTCCCGCGGTCGCGGTAGTTGCTGTGCCGCCGAGGTCAGGAGTGCAGAGTGCTTTGTCGACCAGTGTGGCCTCGATGGCCTTCACGATGCCCGCGGCAGCCTCGGCTTCGCCGAGATGATCGAGCATCATGGCAGCGGACCAAACCTGAGCGATCGGGTTGGCGATGCCTTTGCCTGCGATGTCAGGCGCCGAGCCATGAACAGGCTCGAAGAGCGAAGGATAACGGCGCTCCGGATTGATGTTGCCTGAGGGAGCGATGCCGATGGTTCCGGCACACGCGGGCCCCAAGTCCGAAAGGATGTCGCCAAAAAGGTTGGAAGCAACGACCACGTCGAAGCGGTCTGGATGGAGCACGAAATGCGCGGCGAGGATGTCGATGTGGTATTGGTCCCATCGCACGCGCGGAAAATTCTTGCTGGTTTCGCGCACCCGCTCATCCCAGAAGGGCATGGTGATCGAGATGCCGTTGGATTTGGTGGCGGACGTGAGATGTTTCTTTGCGCGCCGATTCGCAAGCTCGAAGGCGAAGGTGAGAATGCGGTCGACTCCGGCCCGGGTCATGACCGTTTCCTGGATGACAACCTCGCGGTCGGTTCCGCCAAAAATCCTGCCACCGATGGAGGAGTATTCGCCTTCGGTGTTCTCGCGCACGACACAAAAATCGATGTCGCCAGATTTTCGTCCGGCGAGCGGACAGGGCATGCCGGGCATGAGCCGCACCGGACGCAGATTGACATATTGATCGAATTCGCGCCGGAACCGGATCAAGGATCCCCAAAGCGAGATGTGATCGGGCACTTTTTCCGGCCAACCCACTGCACCGAAGAAGATCGCGTCGTGGCCCCCAATCAAATCCTTCCAATTGTCCGGAAGCATCTTGTTGTGCTTTAGGTAGTAGTCGCAGGAGGCAAAATCAAAATCATCAAGCTGGAGGGTGAAGCCGTATTGTCGCGCGGCGGCCTCAAGTGCGCGCAATCCTTCGGGAACGACTTCCTGGCCGATGCCATCGCCTGGGATCACGGCGATCCTGTACCTCCGATCATTTTCGCTGCGATGTTTTTCTACGGCACGGGACATAGAACTCTCATTAGGAATTGATTTGCATCTCTGGAGCCGTGCTGATGACGGCGCGCATGGCGACAATGGTTACAGCTGACATGATCAGCCTGCAACCCACCAGGTAGAGGCCGGCGGCAAAGTGCCCGCCAGCCTTGCTAGTTCCGATCATGTACGGGCCAACGAATCCGCCCAGAGTAGTGAGGGTGTTGATCAGCCCGATCGGCGCCGCGGCGCCCACATCTGCGAAAAACATCGTGGGCCCACTTGGCGGTTTTCCGGCCGAGGGAAGGAAGTCCGACTTTTGAAAAGGAACTGGCCAAACACGACATAGGGTGATGAGAGACGCACATTTGTTGCTTCCTGCAACTGGAGCACTCGTGTTGCAACTCTCGTTCCACTGTGGCCCCCGCAGGGTCCTTCAATTCCCTGAAACGGGATCAACTGACCGAGCCGGAGCCGATGGTGGGCCGAGCCGGATCTTTCCGCTCGCCGCCCAGCCAAGCTGTTTCGCCAG
>JASHTH010000512.1 GCA_030040655.1 Acidobacteriaceae bacterium
GCGCTCGTGCGGATCTGTGCGGGGGGCGACCAGCGATGATCGTCCCTACCGCGACAGTCACGGGCGAAGACACGGCAAAGTTCCGAGTTGGCGACAATACACCAAGAACGCCTGTCACCAGGTTTAGACTCAAGCCATGACCAAAGCAACTGCACTTCGAGTCTTGCTCGCCTGCGTAGGCGTGAGTGCCCTTTGGCCGTCGCTTCTAACTGGGCAAGATGTCACCGTCAACGTCCGCCTCGTCAACGGGAGGAACGGAAAGCCAATCACGGACGAGAATCTCAACGTCTGGGTGAATGACGCGAAGGGTTCGCAGCTCTTCCGGCCCGACGGGGATGGCGTCATCAAGCTTCGCGTAACGGGCATTGACGTTCTTTCGTTCGCCTCAAACATCCAAGTCACTTGCCATCCATATAACAAGGAAGAACATTCGCTACGGAAGTACCTCGTGAGTGAAATCCTCGCGCACGGGATCTCAGACGAAAACCTGTGCAGTAAGAGAATTCGAGTCGAAGCGGGGAAGGGTGAGTTTGTCTTTTATGAGCGTCCCCGCTCGCTTTTGGAGTGGTGGCGGCTTTAGGGGTTGCGGACGTGTCACCGCCTATGCGGAAGTTTCGCCCTGAAGTCGCCAGCCGAGGTTTCAGAGCGCTAGCAATGAGTAGACAGAATCCGATATCATTCGATTGATTTGCGCAGCATAGCAAGCAGACTCCAATCCGAGGGTGCACCCGTTGCACTGGAGTGGTGCCGCTAAGCCATGGAGGTTTAGATGAACGTGCAGAAACAAATCAGGGAGTATATTGCCACTCAATCGGAACCGAAACGGAGCGAAATGCAACAGTTGCATCACGTCATTTTGGCGTTGATGCCGACATGCAAATTGTGGTTCTTGGACGGAAAAGACGAGAAGGGGAGAATCGTTTCCAACCCAAACATTGGATATGGATCTCAAACCATAAAATATGCCAATGGAAAAACTAAGGAGTTCTATCAAATTGGAATAAGTGCGAATACAACGGGAATTTCCGTCTACATTATGGGAATAAATGACAAGAAGCACCTAACCCAGACATTTGGGCAGAAGCTCGGCAAAGCGAGCGTCACGGGGTATTGCATTAAATTCAAAACACTGACAGATATAAAAATGGACGTACTCAAAGCAGCCATGCAATATGGAATTGAACAATCACGCATTCAACATTGATTTCAACTTGAGTGATCGAACTGGTATTCCTCGCAGTGGGTGTACTTCAGCCGTGCGCAGTCCGTTCCCGCCGTGCCATGTATCGAATTGGCGCTGCCCACTCTTTCATTGGGGGCCTAACTTGCAGCTAAAGCGGACGCCGGCAAGCAAGCGTGCCGCTCCCGTCGCTTCGATCCAGCCCCACTTAGCCAAGCGATTCGGCTGGTGTCGTCTAACGTGCTTTTTGCCGGGAATGACTGGGAAGTGTGCCAATGCCAATTCGCTCATTGAACATTGGAGGCGACTGCTTTTTCGAGTTCCGGTCGTACCACCGCCCAACCGGAAGTTTCGGCTGGCCGGGGGGAGGCGGGTGATTTGGATCACGCGCGAAACTTCCCCATAGCCGACAATCCGACTGCAACCCTGTCAAAGAGGGCATTCGTCTGTTGGCCGTGGATTGTCAGGTGGGGACAGGATTCCAGAGAAACTCCGGTCCCTTCACCGCTGCGCTACACTAACAATCTCGCTGGTACAAAAGATCGGACAGGCCAGGACGAAAAGACTGCAGCACGGAGGCGTGCTTGAACGACATCATCATCGCCGTTCGCAACCTCTCGAAGAGCTACAGTGGCAGGCCAGCCCTGCGGGGCCTCGATCTCGCCGTGCCACGCGGATCCATTTGCGGGTTCCTAGGCCGTAACGGTGCCGGCAAGACAACAACTCTGAAACTCCTGCTCGGGATGCTTCGGCGCGATGCGGGCGAGATCTGCTTGTTTGGTGGGTCCGTGGAGTCGGAAGCCTCTTCCGTTGCGGCTCGCCGCCGTCTGGCCTTCGTTAGTGAGGACAAAGAACTCTACAGCTTCATGACCGTCAGCCAGACCATCCGTTTTACGCGCGCATTTTTCCCCAAATGGCGACGGGACCTGGAGGAGAAATATCTGGACCTCTTCCGGTTGCCTCGGGAAAAGGCGGTGCCGAAGCTCTCAAAGGGAATGCGCACCCAGCTCATGTTGCTGCTGGCGATGGCGCGTGGCGCCGAGCTGCTCATCATGGACGAGCCCACCAGCGGCCTCGACCCGGTGATGACAGAGGAAATCCTACAGGCAATTGCCGATCTCGCAGCCAGCGATGGAACTACCGTTTTCTTCTCATCTCATCAGCTGGCGGAAGTGGAACAGATTTGCGACCGCGTTTGCCTGATCGATGATGGCCAAACGGTGATCGATGGTGTGCTCGATGACCTGAAATCGCAGTATCGGCGAATCTTGGTGGTTTTCGAAGGGGCACCACCGGCGGAATTGGCTGGCTTTCCGGGTGTTGATCATATTCGTCGGCGCGGACGAACGGCATCGCTGCTAGTGCATGCAGACGTTGACAGGACAGTGGCCCGGGCGCGCGAGTTCGGACCACTGTCGGTAGAAGTGTGTCCCGTAACGTTGAAGGACCTGTTTCTGGATCATGGGAAGGGGGACTAATGCTCTGGTATAAGGCTTGGCTGGAAACGCGTTGGCGCTTTGTTTCGATGGTCGGTGCGATGTTGTTGACGTGGCTCACGCCTCTATGGCTCTCTTCTATAGGTCTAAGGCTGCCCGCGGGCGTTCCTGCGTCGAGGATATGGCTAGGGGTCCACCTGGGGTCCACAATTCTTTACGTTGTTACTGCAATTTTCTTGGCTGGCTCTGGCATCAATAGTCAAACTACCTACGCTGTAACATTAGGATTTCATGGTTCCATGCTGTTCACTTTGTCTCTGCCTGTTTCCCGCCGTGGGCTGCTGTTCGCGCGGGCGGGCCTGGGTGCTCTCGAGACAAGCGTTCTCGTTGCCATCATGGCGGGGTTCAGCTTATTTCAGCAGCCAGGAGTTGCGAGCGCATTGCAGTCCCTCGCGTACATTACACGAGCAATCGTTTGCACCATGGCTGTCTATGCTTCGTCGGTGCTGCTAGCCTGCATACTCGACGAGGTCTGGCAACTCGTGGCTGGAGGTTTGTGCTGGATCGCTATCCTTGTGCTACAGATTAGGTTCGATGTGGTCTCTCGGGTCAGTCCCCTGCGAGGCATGAACCTAATTTCCTATCCGGTTACTGGACCGATGCCGTGGACGCCGCTAATAACATCCCTAGTCTTCAGTGGCATCTTGCTGTACGCAGCCTTGCTCGTGCTGCGGCGAAAAGAGTATTGATTGTATTCGCTCTGCGGGGAAGTCCATCGTCTGCCAATCCGAAAGTTGAGAGATCCGTCTCGAGATGTGTGGGCAGTTCCTTGTCTTCGGTCTGGCTGGCGGTCTCTCGATGGTCGTTTGGGGATGCGTGCGTAACCGCTCCCAGTTCGTGCCGTTCGCGGTGAGCGCCAACATTGTGTCGGCGTACTGGTTCGCTGCGTCCACTTCGTTCGCCAATTCTGCGGTGACCCTCGCGCGGTCTATGACGAATACGTTCGCGGGAATACGGGAGATTGATGTGGCCGGGTTTATCGCCGCGCAGTTCGCGGGGGCCGTCGTCGCAGTGGTCTAATGCGTTGGCAAGCCCCGCGAAACACGCACTTGAGTATCTAATGAGTGCAAATCGAGCCGCCTCATCGGCGCTCATCCAGGGCCGTGGAAGCATTGGATCATCCCCGCATTGCCGCACTCAGGCCGTGATCCAGCCTGACACGAAAACGTCGTAGCGGGTCTATCACCGCCTATACGGAACATTCGGGGCGGAGCCGGGCTCCGGGCTGCCGGGCACGCGAAACTTCCGCATCGGCGACAATCCATCCACCGGGCTATGGTCGATGTGTCCAGACGAGACGTGGGACGTGCCGATGACGCCTACCGTACCAACGTGCCGAAGTGGGAACCGAGATAGTACGGCCACAGGATGACGGCGAGAACGCCACGCCAGAAATGCAGGTGCAGGTAGCCAATAGTAAAGAGCCATGCGGCGCACCACAGGCCACCGGTAAGGGTGTGCTGTTCAATCCTGATCTTCTGCTGATACTTTCCGCTGGTTTCGGCTTCCACGATGCCCTCCGCCGGTGATGGCTCCAATCGCAGGCAGGGAGTGGGGCGCGACGTGCCTTGCTGGAGCGCTGCGTTTACGACCTCGGTGGGGATTGGAAGATATGGTATTCCAAGGCGGCAGAGAATGTCCGGAGAATCCGGGTAATTAAGATTCTCCAGCAAGCTCTTAGTCCATCTCAGTACCTTGAAATTTGGGCGGTGGCCAACTTCGGTGGTTCCCGCAAAGTCAATTTGAGGTTCTGGACGTATCACCGCCATTCCGGAACCTTCGGGCCGGGAACCCGGTTCCGAGTCGCCGGATCGGCGAAATTTCCCCATCGGCGACAATCCGATCGGAACCTGGACGCGTTGGCAAGCCAGTCGGCAGAAACCGACGCGCTCTTCTCGTTATTTCGCCGCCCAGAACCTCTCCGTCTTGAGGAGAGCACTATCCCAAAGTCTCCTCCCCGCCATTCAGACACCGTGACTTCGCGCACAGACTCCCGTGTCTAGCGGACGCATCATCGCTTCGCAGGCCGCCCCACCGCAACAAAGACCGATTCTCATGAACCCTGAAGCTTCTGACACCTCCAGTTTCCTCCGTCCATTCTGGACTCGGCTCGCCATCCCACCGTGGCTGCTGTCGCTACTAGTGCTGGCGGTCTTGGCCGCCGCGCGCTTCAATTCTGCATTTGGTCCCCCGCAGGCCCGCATCCTGTTCCTGCTTCATATCCTGATCATGTGGACGTTGCCGTTTCTCTTCCTCACGCGCCAGGGCCAGCGCGACATCGGTTTGCGCAGACAGGGCATGACGCCGGTCGCCCTGGTCCTCTGCTCCCTGGCCGGGGTGGCGGGCGGTCTCTTCATTTTCTGGATTGGGATGGCCCTCTATGGCAACTCGCCCGAGAACTGGTGCGTCAGCATTCGCGACAGCTTCCAACTCAACCAGATGCTCGCCGTCATGTCTCCCGCGGCCGCCTTTGCCGTGATCGCCCTGTTGACCATAAGCTTCACACCTGTCGGCGAGGAGTTCCTCTTTCGCGGGCTGATCCAGCAGTCCTTCACGTTGCGTTGGAATGCCGTGATCGCCATTCTGGTCAACGGCTTCGCCTACGGCCTCATCCATCTACTGCACGTCCACGGCCTGTGGCACGATGCCGCGGGATTTCATCTCCGGCTGGTCTCCGGCGCGCTCGTGGTGCTTTTGCTGGCAGGCCTCGGTGCGATCTTCACTCTCTGCCGCCTGTGGACTGGCTCTCTGTGGTACGCCGTAGTGTCTCATGCCGCCTGCAACCTTGCCATGATCTCCGCCATCTTCCGGCATTTCGTTCACTGACTGCCGGGGCAGGCTGTGCAAATACGTATTAATTGCAGTCCCTACGTCTCGGTCTCGGGCGCTCCTATTGATGCGATTCTGAGCGGAGACTCTACCGGTGAATACCTTTCCGGCCTCCTGGCTTCGGCATGAGAAGGCGCGCTGCCTACTTGAGCCACACGGCATCCTAGTCTAACGTCGACTGCAAGCAAATCAGACCTACAGGGCGAGTGACCGCCGATACTTCCCTTTGCCAGAACTTCGCTGGACCGGGGATTGGTTCGGCTTCCCGAAACTTCCGGTTTGCCGACCAACCACCCCGAACCCCGCCTGTCGCTTCAGATAATCAGTTTTCGATCGAGGGTAATGGAATGAAGAAAGAGAGAGCAGGCAATTCTCCCTGCTCTCTCAATCGCGGATCATGCTCCTAGACCTCTCAGCCCACGAGACATCAGTGATTGCCGTATTCGCACAAGATCATTACGGCCCAAGCCGAGTTCCAAATCGACCGAAGCCCAGTCGCTGCTGAGACAGTTCGCGTACATTTTCCGGGGGGTCTACGCTCGGCCTTTCGGTGGTCTCGTCTCCTTCTGCGCAGTGATCAGAGTTGATCTTGAACACCACCCCGCATCCGTACGTGGGGCTACAGGACAAGTCGCCGCCGCCCACCGCCGTGCTATAGAGGTTGCCTTCCTCGTCCAGGAGGAGTGTTGCGTCCGGATTCGATCCGTCCGTTGCCCCAGTAAAGGTGTAGAGCAGATTCTCTTTGCCGGTTGTATCCAGCTTGAACACGACTCCGCAGCCCACACCGGAGCACAGAGGACCGCTGACGTCGCCCCCGATGAAGGTGGTGCCATAGAGGTTGCCCTCGGCATCTCGGATCACACTCGCGGCCGGCTCACCTCCGTCTGTGCCTCCCGTAAAGCTGTAGAGCACGGTCTCTTTGCCGCTCGTATCAAGCTTGAAAACCACTCCGCAGCCGACGCCGCAAGGGGAGCTGTTGACGTCGCCCCCAAAGTAGGTCATACCGTAGAGGTTGCGTGTGCCATCCAAAACCAGGAATCCGTTCGGGCCCGCCCCGTCCGCTCCGTGGAACGTGTGCAGCAGGACAAATCTTCCCGCTCGGTCCAGCATATACACGGTTCCGCAGCCCCGGAACCCTCCGACGTTGCTGCAAGTTCCGCGCGAGTCGGCACCAGCCACTGCTGTGCCGTAGAGGTTGCCGTCCGCGTCCAGGAGCAGGTTTCCAAATGGACTGTACCCGTCAGCATCTCCGGTGAAGGTATGAAGCACGGTTTCTTTGCCGCTTGGATCCAACTTGAAGACCACTCCGCAGCCGGGGAGGGCTTCGCCGGGACAGTCCCCGGTGAAGTTGCCGCCAAAGCCCGTGGTGCCGTAGAGGTTGCCCTCCGCGTCCCGTACCAGACCTGAGGCAGGACCTGATCCGTCCGCACCCCCGGTGAAGGCATAGAGAACGGACTCTTTGCCGGTTGGATCCACCTTGAAGACCACCCCGCACCCGGGGAATCCGAAGACTGCGGTGCAGATCGGATTGCCGCCTAAGTCGCCGCCGCCGTGGGTGGTGCCGTAGAGATTGCCCGCATCGTCTCGCAGCAGACCCATGGCAGGATTGGCTCCGTCCGCTCCTCCCATGAAACTGTAAAGGATTGTCTCATTGCCGGCTGGATCCACCTTGAAGACCACCCCGCAGCCCGCGCCGAGACATCCGCTTAGGTCGCCGCCGTTGAATGCTGTACCGTAGAGGTTGCCCGCCTGGTCGCGAATTACGTTCTCCAGCGGGAACTCCCCGTCCCCGTTGGTACCGGTAAAAGCGTAGAGTACGGAATAGTTTGGTGCTTCCTGCGCGGCCAATCCGACTGGCATCGCCAGAAACACAGCCAAACCCAACATTGAGATGGTAACCAGCAATCTGGGTTTCATTTCGTCTCCTTCCATTTCAATTCGCAGCCGCGGGATGCCGCGGTTAGCTAGTTTTTGTTTTCTGCACGCGAGCCAGAAGTGAATTCAGGCAAATCAGCGGGGAGCCATCGGCTGCCCGCAACCGATGCAGTTCCGCCGAATTGAGCCATTCCTCGAATGCAGGCCGGTCCAAGTTCGAGATCACTCCGGCGTTTTCCAGCGCGATCATGTCCCCTTCAGCGGCGCATATCGAACACCATGCGCGCCTCGAACTCTGGCTCCGCAAGATCAACAAAGAATCGGTTTCGATCGTGATGGTCGTCTGTTTCGCCATAAAGCCCTGCTTCCCGAGGCGGCCCGAGTACTGAAGCGAGCGCAGGTTGCCAGAAAGGTGCATGACAAGTCCTCGCAAACCGTATGAAAACTTCTGATAACTTCTCGCAGAAATGTAATGGGCAGAAAACAGGGCACTTCATTAGGGTGTCGGTGAGCGGACTGTCTCCGGCTTAGGCTCTAAGTCGTGCTAGAATTCAAACCTCGGGTTGTGAAGTGGAGTGCTCCCAATGTCCGTGAGAGCGAGCCAGGGGGGCAGAGAACTCTACGAGTTCGGCCCTTTTCGAGTTGACGCCGGAAAAGAAATTCTTCTTCGTGCGGGTGAGCCTGTCCCGCTGACCCCAAAGACCTTTCAGATCCTTCTGGTTCTGGTCCGCCACAGCAAAGAGGTCGTCACCAAAGACGACCTGATGCAAACGGTATGGCCGGACACTTTTGTGGAGGAGGCCAACCTCAGCCGCAACATCTTCATGCTGCGAAAGGCGCTGGGGGATAGCCCCCAGGACCACCAGTACATCCTTACGGTGCCGGGACGAGGCTATCGTCTCGCCGAGAGTGTGCGCTCGCTACCGGAGCAGGAACTCAGTATTGTCGCCGCGAACCATTCCAAGCTGCAGGTACAAGTCGAGCAAACTAAACCCTGGGGATGGATTTCGGTGGCTGTGATCCTCGGGCTTGCCGTTGCCGCCGGAACATTCAGGCTTTTCTTGCATCGTTCGCCAGTTCTGAATGAAAAAGACACGGTGGTGCTTGCTGACTTTGCAAATTCCACCGGAGACTCCGTTTTTGACGGCACGCTCCGCCAGGGGCTTTCCGTACAATTGGAACAGTCACCCTTCTTGAGCATTGTCTCTGACCAGCAAATTCAACAGACCCTGCAGATGATGAGCCAGAAGCCGGATGCGAAACTCACGCCACAGATTGCGAGGGAACTCTGCCAGCGAACGGCGAGCGCCGCCGTCCTGGAAGGTTCGATTGCGCAGATTGGCACGCCGTATCTTCTGACCGTCAAGGCGGTCAACTGTGCAAGTGGTGGAACGCTGGCGAGCACGGAAGCTCAGGCGAGCGACAAGAACCATGTGCTCGATGCTCTGGGAAAGGCAGCTTCGGAAATTCGAAGCAAACTGGGCGAGTCGCTGAGCACGGTACAGAAGTTTGATGCCCCCCTCGAACAGGCCACTACGTCCTCCCTTGAAGCCCTTCAGGCCTTCAGCGCGGGTCGGAGGGTTCAGAGCACAGCAGGAGATGCCGCAGCGATTCCGTTTTTCAAGCATGCCATCGAACTCGACCCCAATTTTGCTATGGCTTACGCATGGCTGGGACTCACCTATGTGGATGTTGGAGAACCCAGCATCGCCGCCGATTACGCCCGAAAGGCATACGAACTGCGCGACCGAACCAGTGAGGCAGAGAAGTATTACATCACGGCTCGCTTTTATAAGTCAGTCACCGGTAACATGGAAAAGGCCGAACAAACCTGCGAGCTTTGGATACAGGCCTATCCGCGCTCGCACATCCCGCGGGATACCTTGTCGGGGGCAATCTACCCGGCTGTTGGACAATATGAAAAAGGTGTTGAAGCAGGCACAGAGGCTGTCCGTTTGAAACCTGACTTTTCCGCCTCCTACAGCCTCCTCATGTTCAACTACATCTCTCTGGATCGCCCCGATGAAGCGAAGGCCACCTACGAGCAAGCTCACGAACGCAAACTGAAAAACCCCTCCTTCCATCTTCCCCTGTATCAGATAGCGTTTTTGCAGAACGATGCGGCGGAGATGGCGCAGCAAGTAGCCAGCTCGGCGGGCGAACCGGGAGTAGAAGACAGCTTGTTGGCGAACGAGGCCGACAGCGCCGCTTTCTTCGGACGGCTAGGAGAGGCACGAGAGCTTTCCCGGCGGGCGGTTGACTCGGCCGAACGGGCAAACAAGAAGGAAGCTGCTGCAACGCACTCCGCCCTTTCTGGCCTGCGGGAAGCCTTGTTGGGTAACGCAGACGAAGCTCGACGCCATGCCACGTTGGCAATTGGACACTCGGCAGGCCGCGATGTGCAGTATGCCGCTGCGCTGGCAGCGGCGTACGCAGGGGACGACAAACAAGTACAAGCGCTGATGGATGAGTTAGACAAGAGATTCCCGGAAGACACGCTCGTGCTCTTCAATTACCTGCCGACCCTCCGCGCAAGGCTGGCGGTCAACCGGGGAAATCCTTCGGAGGCCATTGAAGATCTCAGAGCCGCTGTGCCTTATGAGCTAGGTCAGACCACGGGCAGTACTTACGGCTGGACAGCCTTGTATCCCGTCTACGTCCGCGGCGAAGCGTATCTGGCCGCGCATGAGGGCACCGAAGCTGCAGCCGAGTTCCAGAAGATCCTCGACCATCGCGGAATTGTGCTCAATGAACCCATCGGAGCACTCGCGCATTTCCAAATCGGCAGAGCCCATGTCATGCAGGGCGACACCGCCAAGGCCAAAGCGTTGTATCAGAATTTCCTTGCGCTGTGGAAAGACGCCGACCCCGACATTCCCATTCTGAAGCAAGCGAAAGCGGAATACGCGAAACTGAAGTGATTTCGGCCCGAAGTTTAGAAAGCACGTAGCTGCTTAACGATTTCAAAGATCGTGCAAGGTGGATTTCGCAGCTGAGTCACGGTCGTCTTTCGAGGTTGCTACCGATTGACCGCCTATGCGGAATGTATGGTCCGCCGCCTTGTTGCAAGCGAAAAGTGAAGATGACGGTTTGGTCTGCGCAAATGTATCCGGTCTTTGCGTGAGCCTCAAGCTCTGGACCTTGATGGAATGCGCTGCGCTCTCGTCCTAACTTGTCCTCCGCCAAAATTCCATCCGGGTGCAAAATGGACCTGCGTGTCTGACACGCGGACAAGTCTCGCAGAAGATTTTCGGCTGGGTTGACGCGATCAGGCATATCGACGAGGCGGGCGTGCATTATGGGAAGTCATCCAGATGCAGGCTCACTAGAGTCCGACGGTGAAGATCAATCCAAGCGGCCGGCCCGAGGGCTGGCCGTTCGCATTCGGGGATTGATCGGGTTTTGCGGGCAGAGAAGGACGCACCGCCCTTCGCGCTCCCTGGATGCAATGCAAATCGTTCGCGATTTACCTAGCTGCCATTGCCTCCAATTGTCTCGCCGTGGAGACGGCTATGTCCTGCGCATCCACGACCGCGATTGTTGCAATGTCGACGATTTCTTCCACCTCAGCTCCGCGTTGAAGCAGATGAACTGGCCTCGCCATACCCATAAGAATCGGCCCGACAGCTTCTGCTCCACCCACGCTGGCGAGAAGCTTGCACGCGATGTTGGAGGATTCAAGATTGGGAAAGATCAATACGTTGGCGCCGCCTTTCAGAGGCGAAAATGGGAAGCTAGCCTCCAATTTTTTCGAGTTGATCGCTATGTCGCCCTGCACTTCCCCGTCGATGATCAGCATTGGATCGGCGTATCTTACCAGCTCTGTCGCCCGGCGCATCTTCTCGCAGAGGGGGTGCCGGGTGCTGCCGAAGCTGGAGAAGGAAAGCATGGCTACCCGGGGTTCGACGTCGAAGCGTCGGGCCTCCTGAGCAGCACAAAGAGCGATTTCCGCCAGATCCTCCGCCGTCGGCTCGATGTTTACCGTGGCATCGGCAAGGAAGTACAGTTCGCCTTTCCGGCTGATGATGAGGTACATGCCTGACACCTTGTGAATGCCATCGCGTACACCAATGACCTGCAGGGCAGGGCGAATCGTATCGGGATAGTTCTGGCTGACGCCGGCAACGACTGCATCGGCATCACCCAGGCGTACCATCATCGCCCCAAAGATGTTGCGGTCGTTCATCAACTCGCCGGCGGCTCCCGGAGTCACGCCGCGACGCTGCCGCAGACTGTAGAACTCGCTGACGTACTCTCGCCGCCGCGGTGCGGTTTCCGGCTCTACGATGGTCACGCCGTCCAGGGGAACTCCCAACTCTTTCGCTTTCTGTTGAATTTCTTCTGCACGGCCCAGGAGCACGGGTATAGCGATCTTTTCTTCCACAAGCCTGTGGCAAGCTCGCAGGATCTTCGGGTGCGCGCCTTCCGGAAACACCACCTGCTTGGGATCGGCCTGCGCCTTGTGAATCATCAGGCGCATGAATTCATGAGCCTTGCCGAGCCGCTTTTCAAGCTGTTCGCGGTACTCGGCAATGTCCACCGGATTCTGTGCTACGCCGGTATTCATTGCTGCCTTGGCAACGGCTGCCGCTTCCCAAACCAGCACGCGAGGATCGAACGGTTTGGGAATGATGTAGTCGGGCCCGAATTTCAGGGTCTCAACTCCGTAGGCACGGCGTACCGAGTCGGGCACATCTTCCTTGGTCAAGGACGCCAGCGCGTACGTGGCCGCGAGCTTCATTTCTTCATTGATTGTGGTGGCGTGCACATCGAGTGCGCCGCGGAAGATGGACGGGAATCCGAGGACATTGTTCACCTGATTCGGATAGTCGGAGCGTCCCGTGGCCATGATGATGTCGTCGCGGACGGCTTTCGCTTCCTCGTAGGTGATTTCGGGATCGGGATTCGCCATGGCGAATACCACCGGCCGCGACGCCAGCGAAGCGATCATTTCCGGCGTAATCGCGCCTTGTACGGAGAGTCCTATCAGTACGTCAGCGCCTTTGACCGCTTCGGCCAGAGAGCGAAAGGGTGTATCCTTCGCGAACCGCTCCTTGTAGGGGTTCATTCCCTCTTTGCGCCCTTTGTAGATCACCCCCTTGGTATCCGCCAAAGTGATGTTCTCGCGCACAACTCCGAGATGGATATAATGCTCCGCGCAGGCAATTCCTGCTGCGCCGGCGCCGTTGATCACCACTTTGATCTCGTCGATGCGTTTGCCCGCCAACTCCAATGCGTTCACCAGAGCGGCGCCGGAAATGATGGCTGTGCCGTGCTGGTCGTCGTGAAAGACCGGGATTTTCATGGTGCGGCGCAAAGTTTCCTCGATGTAGAAGCATTCCGGCGCCTTGATGTCCTCAAGGTTGATGCCGCCGAAGGTTGGCTCCAGCAATTGGCAGGTCCTGATGATCTCTTCGGGATCATGCGTGTCCAATTCGATGTCGAATACGTCGATGTCAGCAAACCTCTTGAACAAGACACCTTTGCCCTCCATCACCGGTTTGCCGGCGATGGCTCCGATGTCGCCCAGTCCGAGGACTGCCGTTCCATTGCTGACCACGGCTACGAGATTGCCCTTTGCGGTGTATTTGTAAGCGTTCTGCGGGTTTTTCTCGATCTCCAGGCAGGGTACGGCGACGCCGGGAGTATAGGCCAGGCTCAGGTCGCGTTGGGTAATGCATGGCTTGGTGGAAACCACTTCCACCTTTCCCGGCTTCGGCCCAATGTGGTAGTCGAGAGCATCTTGTTTCGTAATGGCCATAGCGCCCTCCCGATGTAGGACCGTACGCGGCGTGCAGGGACACTCGACAGTCTTGTTCCCCACCGTGCGAACGTGGATGGCCGGATTATAACTCGCGATCTCAGCCAACTCCCAGGTGGGTGCTTGCTCGGCGATTCGGACGCTTGGTGTTGGGCGAACTCGACGGATGCATCATCGCCAATGCACTCACCGATGTCAGATTGTTGTTTCGGACGTATTACGGCCGATACTTCCCTT
>JASHTH010000513.1 GCA_030040655.1 Acidobacteriaceae bacterium
TTAAAACCCACTACCGGGGACACATGCTTCAACTGCTTGATTTAGCGATAGTTCAGAATTTTGGCGAGCCACAGCTACAAAATCGTCTACACCCCATTTACATGCGAGTCTATTTCAGTGCCGTAAGTTATTGAATTTAAATGGTCGGGGAGAGAGGATTTGAACCTCCGACCCCCTGGTCCCGAACCAGGTGCTCTACCAGGCTGAGCCACTCCCCGAATCTGGATTGTCGAAGCGCATCACTTGAGGCCGGCCTGGCGGCAATGGCCATATCGTGACGCTTGATTCAGTTTAGCAGAGAATGCCGTGCGTGATTCGAACCGGGCAGGCAGATTGAGCTGCGCAGATTGGGTGCGAGATGAAACCCACGCGGCTCCGTGACGGAGACTACGCCCTCGAACGAGGCCGATGATCGAGTGAATTTGCACCCATCGCGTGGCCCATCGTTGCGGCGCGTTTGTTTTTGCTGCAAGGGTGGGATGAACAAATTCACGTTGTCGCAGAACCAGGGAATCCCTCAAAGTGGCATCTTTACCGGCCGGCCAACACCTGCTTGGCGATGGTCGCCAGCTGCATGTTCGACGTGCCTTCGTAGATTTTGCCGATCTTCGCGTCGCGATAGTATTTTTCGGCCGGATAGTCGCGCACAAATCCATTGCCGCCGAAGATCTCGACCGCAAGGCTCGCCGTGCGCTCGGCGACCTGCGAGGCAAACAACTTGGCCATGGCGGCTTCGCGCACATAAGGCTGGCCCGAGTCCTTGAGGCGCGCAGCGTTGTAGACCATCAGCCGCGCAGCCTCAATGTCGGTGGCCATCTGCGCCAGCGTAAAACGCACGGCTTGAAACTCTGCAATCGGTTTGCCGAACTGGCGGCGTTCGCGCGCGTAGCGGGCGGCGTGAGTCCAGGCACCCTGGGCGAGGCCGAGCATCTGCGCACCGATGCCGATTCGGCCCGCGTTCAGCGTTTCGATGGCGACCTTGTAGCCCTTGCCGCGTTCGCCAAGCAGGTTCTCTTCGGGAATTTCGCAATGATCGAAGATGAGCTCGCAGGTGCTGCTGGCGCGGATGCCTAGCTTGTCTTCTTTGCGGCCAACGGTGAATCCGCGCGCGCCCGTTTCCACTAAGAAGGCGGTGATGCCGCGATAGCCGGCGGCAGGATCGAGCGTGGCAAAGACGACGAACAGTCCCGCCTCGCGGGCATTCGAGATCCACAGCTTGCGGCCGTTGAGGCAAAAGCGGCGATCAATCGCTTCGGCGCGAGTCTGGAGCGCGAACGCGTCGGAGCCGGAGCCGGCCTCGCTCAAAGCATAGGCGCCTACAGTTTCGCTCGCCAGCATGGGCAGCCAGCGCTCTTTCTGCGCGGGAGTGCCCCAGCGGCGAATGGCGTTCACGCAGAGAGTGTTGTGCACGTCCACGAGTACGGCGACCGCGGGGTCGACGGTCGAGAGCGCTTCGATGGCGAGAACGGCGTCGAAAAACGAGCCGCCGGCGCCGCCCAGCGATTCGGGAACCTCAATGCCCATCAGGCCGAGCGAGAAGAGCTGGTCGATCAATCCGGCCGCAAACTGTTGCTCCTCATCCATCGAACGAACCAGGGGCGCGATGGATTCTTCGGCAAACCTGCGCACCGTGGAAGAAAAGAGCGATTCCTCTTCGGAGAGTTGAGTGAGCGGAGCGGGCGTTGCGTGAACCAATGCGGGAACTGCCTCCGGAATCGGAGTGTATCAAACCGACGACCGATCGTCCGAAGGGTTGAAGAGGGCAGGCCCCGTTGCAGACGCCTGCCCATGACAGATTGCTGCGCTTATTGGATCGTAAAGGTAAAGCTCGTCGTCGCCGTGGGGATGGTTGTCGAAGTCGTGTCCTGTCCGGTAACGGTGATGGTGTAAGTACCGGCAGGAGGATTGTTGGTGCTGATACCGCCGCAGGCGGAGAGACCGAATCCCACGGCGACGAGAGCGATGACGCCAGCCAGGCTACGAAGCTTACGCGAATAGCGCCCAAGCAAGCCGGCCAGGAAGAGTCCAGCAAATGCGAATTCCATCGGCGCGCGACCAGGACCCGGATGCGCAGGCGGGTTATTCGCGGACCGGAGCCCGCTCGCCAGCGTGCGCAGAGGCACCATGCGGCCCTTCACCAACGGGCCGGCACCCGAACAGTCGGCCGCGTTCGCGTCGAGGGAGAGTTGGGTGGAGACAGCCGCCGAGCCGCTGACGGTCACGAGGCCATCGCCGTTGTTGGGGTCAAGGTTGGCGAAGGAGACGCAAAGATTCTGAAGGGCGTTGTTGTTTGAAGTATTGAGCGTCAGGTCGACGCTGCCCGTATAGCCATTTTTGGGCGTCACGGTGACGGTCGAAGTTCCTGCCCCGGCCAAGGGCACCGAGACATTGGTGGCCGACAAAGCGAACGAAGCGGGGCCACTGGTGGAGCTTGAGACGGTAACGGTAATCGTGTCAGTCGAAGTTGCATGGGTCGAGTCACCGGTATACTTTGCGACAAGCTGGTGCGTTCCCGTGGTCGAGAAGGACGTGGTGTAAGTGGCCGTGCCGCTCGAATTTAGCGAGATGGGGCTGGTCGGCGTGCCGTTGTCGACGGTCACGGTGACGCTACCGGTGGGAACCGTGCTGCCCGTATTCGAGGTTACCAAAATGGTGAACGTGTCGGATGCATTCAGGGCGGGCGTGGTGCTCGCTGCCGTGATTGCGGTGGTGGTGCCGATCAGAGAGCTGGAACTGGCCGGCCACGCCGATATCAGATTGTCGACGTTGACGGAGCCGAGGCCGGTCACCTGGTCGTAGCCTGTGCCCGCCGAGAAGCCATCGGTGTTTGCGCAGTACGGCGATCCCGCGGTGCAGTCGTTGTTGCCCTGTGTAATGTCGTGAAAGGCCGAGGCGTAGGTGGAGCTGTCAGACGCCAGCTTATAAAGAGTCGGGTTGATCAGCCCCTGGCCGGACGAGTAGTTGGCTTTCTGGTTGATGAGAGCTACGACGCCGGCGAAGATGGGCGCCGCAAAGCTGGTGCCGCCGGCGACCGTCAAAAGCCCCGTCGCAGCATCGCGGAATCCGCTGTTGCAACTGGCCTGCTGGCCATCCTGAGTGTCCCAAGCGCTCGAATCGCTGGTGCAGTAAAGATAGCCGGGAAAACTTGGCGACGCGTAGAGGGCAAGATCGGGCACATCACGCTTGCCGTCGGAAGGGATTCCGAGAACGCCGGTTTGCCAGCTCGGCTTGGAGAACAGCGTGCTCGCGCCGCCGCCCGAGGCGCTCAGGCAGTTATCTTGGCCGCAATTCGACGTGTCGTCGTTCCAGGCGACCTCAGGAAGATACTGCAGCGCCGACGTGATCACGTCGTTGCCGCTGGAGCCTTCCCAGTATGCCGTGCCCGAAGTGAGATAGTCCGCGTTCGCTTGCGATATCTCGGTGCCGCCCATGCCGGTTACATAGGGACTGCTGGCAGGGTAGTCGACGGCAAGCGCTTGCTGCACGGATTGCGACGGGTTGGTGACGTTGTCGGCGATGTAGCAATCTGTGGAACCGTCGTCGCCGGAGGCGGCGAGAACCGTTTGCCCTTGCGACTCGGCCTGCTGAAAGGTGGACTCGAGTGTGGAACCGTCGAGGTACGCTTCACACTCGCCGTAGCTGCTGCTCACGATAGGCGCCAGATCCTGGTCGACCGCGTATTGAATGGCATCGAAGGCGCCGGCGTTGGGATTGCTGCCGGCGTAAACGAAGACGATCTCCGCTCCGGTAGCTATAGCGCCGGACCACTCGAGATCGAGGTCGGACTCCGACTCATCGCCGGGCGAAAAAGTCGAGGTGCCCGTGTCCGGGACCAGCACCAGGGTCGGGTCTTTCACCGTGAGCCCCGCGGCCTGCTGAAAATCTTCGATGTCGGTGAGCGTGATCGCCGATTGACCAACGAGGGCGATCTTCTGGCCTGAGCCGTCATATCCGGCGCTATAGACCGGATTGATGTTGTAGGCGACTTTGATGTCGCCGGGCGCAAAGAAAACATCGCCCGTCTGCCCGGAGGTGAAGTTGGGACGCGGACGAATGCTCTTCCGATACACGACCTGCGGCTTGGGGCGGAAGTCGTTCAGGTCGCGGATGTCGAGGACAGTCGGCGCAATCGCCGCAGGCAAGGAAAGCTCGGTGGAAGGAGCGAAGTGCGGCACGCCATCGATCTTGTAAGTGTGCATCTCGGTAGCGAAGGCGGCCTCAACCTGGCGGACCGTACCCGAGAATCGAATCGAGTTGCGGCTGCGCGAGACCCCGTCGACGGAGAATCCCTGCTGCTCAAGCCAGTTCTCGACTTTTTGGAGATCCGATTCGGCCATGCCGAAGCGGGCGGCGAACTCGTCTGGCGTCAGCCACTTGTGATAGAGCGGTGAAGTGGGATCCTGCTGTTCGGCGATCAACCGGTTTAACGCGGCCTGCTGTGCGGGCGAGCGATTGAAATCGATGCTGATGCCGTTGAGCCGCGTATCGGGCGCCATGCGGCCGGTGTCGAATTCAGGCTTCGCCAGGGGATGCAGAGACCCCTGGAGCAGGGACCGCTCGGAAGCGGAAACTGCGGAGCCGATGCGCGGAGTCACCCGCTGCGCGCAAAGCGGAAGAACGACCGAAGCGCAGGCGGCGGCGATGCCACACGCCCGCAACCGATTGTGCCGGGGGAGGAAGTACCTCATATTCTTGGCCATCCTTAAGGCTTGGAATGGTTGAAAGTACAAAACTCGATCGAATTTCAGATTGCAGAGGGCAGGCTGCCGGGCGCGCACCCGCGTTCGTGTTCGGAGTGTTTCCCCGATACACCGCGCGCGTACCTCACTCCGGTTAGACACCGGAATGGAAAGGAAGTTGTTGGGGGTCGAGACAATCTCAGACAAGCTCGAGATGGGCCAGCAGGTGGCGCCGGACCAGGTATTTGGGGCACCGCCACACAATCGAAAGAGTTTCGCGACCGAGCAGCTTGCGAATTTGACTTCGGGCATGATCGGCCCAAGGGCCCTGGCTGTCGAGTTTGATGTAGACCTGCCAATGCCGCATCGCCGAGCGAAACTCGCCCTTCCGCTCGTAGGCCAGGGCCAGGTTGTAGTGGGCATCGGCATAATGCGGCGAGAGCGCCACGGCCTGCCGATAGGCGGCGACCGACTCATCGAGGCGTTGCAGCTCGTCGAGCACGTTGCCGAGATCGAAGAAGGCGAGCACATAGCCGGGATCGGCGATGGTGGCGCGGCGATACAGTTCCTCGGCGCGGTCGAACTGGCGCAGATGGAAGTACATGGTGCCGAGATTGATGTGCGCCGGCGCATACGCGGGGTCGATGTCGAGTATCTCCTCGTAGAGTGCGATGGCATGCGCCTTGTCGCCCGCTTCTTCGGCCTGAACGGCGGCGAGGAAACGGTCCTGGATCCGGCGCGGGTTGACGCTCGCTGGGCGGCGCAGCGGCCGCGGCCCATAGGCAGCGCAGGGCCGGTCGAAACGCTCAAAATCGAAGAGCAATTGGCGGCGAATCGGATCGACGATGGCGCCGTGGTGGCGAAATGCGAGGCGCGTGCCGGTCCGCACTAGGCACGCTTCGAGCAGCGGGTTAGCCATGCCGGCCACGGCCTTCATGGCCACAATGGAATGGCGGATCGAAGCCGCCGGTACTTCCTCTTCGCGCAGGGTTTTCAACGTGCGCAATTGTCCGAGATCTTTGAAGGAATAGCTCGGTTTGGGAGGAATGAGTTCAGCCCGCTCCCACCCCTGCAATTGGCGTGGACGGATGTCGAGGATGCGCAATACGTCCTGTCGGCTAAAGCTGGTCACTCTGCCTTGCTCCCGCGGGTCGTGGGCGGCATTGGTTGCGTTCGATGCTTCTCGACCCGGGCGCGAATCGGAACGGCATCGCCGTTCTGCTTGCGATTATGCCAAGAGTATGCGTGGAGAGATGGGCGCGGAACTACCCCGGAATCAAAAATATTCGTGGATAACCCGTACCTGATTTGGTTCGCACAAATGAGACGATCCGCGCAATGTGGAAAACGGAGGAGAAATGCATCCAAGCCTAGAAAACCCGAAGAAAACTGGTTACGTGGAAATCTGGGTCCAAACTTGGAGGGAAGAAGAAAGCGATGGAGCCGACGGTCAGACTTGAACTGACGACCTGCTGATTACGAATCACGAGGGTCTCAGCACATTCTATGAGACTTGCGTTGAAAAATAAGGGGCTTATCAGCAGAGTCAAGCCGCATTTTGTTGATTGAGTTGAGGTTATCTTTTCGTACCAACTGGCACCAGAACTGGCACCACGGCAGGTTGGGCGACGCATCGCGTAGCGCCACAACTGTTAAGCGTCGGGCCAATTGTGCGTCAGTGTAAACCTTGCTATCGGGCAGCAAAGGTGACAGTCCTCCGTGCGAGATCGATCGATTCCACTTTTCTACCGACCCCTAACCAAGCGCGGGCCTGTACATGGCTCCCGCTGGATTCGTTTCCCCACCAAGCTCGGTGCGTCTTCGCGGAAGCAGGCAATGCTTGCCCGATGATCCGCTCAATTTCGTCGAATCCAAGGACGATTCGACCGCTTTCGGCCTGCAACAAGAAACGCGCCAAGGGAAGGTACTTCGGGCGAGTGACCAAAGCCTCGACATCGTCTAGCTGTGCAGTCTTGCCTAGGCTCGCTTCTAACGGTTCGGACTCACCTTGAACCGGCAGTTGGTCGGAGGGGATAAAACATGGAGCAGCCGTTCTTCCTGCCCATCGATATGCGTCTTCGTGAATTCCGACAAACAGCAAGATAGGACACTGCGAGGCAGACTGCTGATATATAATTCGGTACTTATCGTCAACCCTAGCGGACCATCGGTGTTCAAGGATTCTCTCCACATGAAGTCCGGGGGCCATAGGATTCGCGACGAGATTACGCAAAGCCTTAAAGACCTTCTTCGTTGTCTCCTTGGGCAAGGCAAGAGCACTCGTCAAGAAC
>JASHTH010000514.1 GCA_030040655.1 Acidobacteriaceae bacterium
ATGGTAGATCTTCCGCCGCCTCCGCCGCCTCCGTCGGACGAGCCTCCGCCGCCGCCCAAGACGATCGCAGTCGGGCAGACGCGGGATTTGGTCATCGCCACATGGGGACAGCCGCAGAAAGACCTGAAAGGAAGCACAAAAGAGATCCTTGTGTACGCAGATATGCGGGTGACGATTGTCGATGGAAAAGTCACAGATGTGTCGGATGCGAAGTAGTCCAACCGGTGCTTTGGATTTTCCTCCGCAGCAAGGCCTGGCGCGGCCGACGGCGCGAATCGGTGCGATGCCAAACCCGCTGGCAAGGGAAATTCAGGGCCCCTGAGACGGATACCTGCCAGGAACTGTGAAAAGACGGCCATCGCGCAACCAACCTCAGCCCGAGGAAGCTAGCGGCTTCTTCGCAAGCGCAGAAGAACGGAGAATACGATGAACTTGCATGCTTCCCGGTTTAATTTCCGCATTGTGCTCGCCGCCGGCGCGCTGACTGCATTCGCGCTGGCCGCGACCGGCTCGTCGGCCGTCGCTCAGAAGCATTCTTCTACCTCTTCCTCTTCCTCCTCAACTTCCTCTTCGAGCAAGCCGGCAGCGAGTTCCTCCAGCCGTCCGGCAACGAATGGTTCGGGATCCTCTGGTGGCGGAAACGCTAACGGCGCCCAGGGCGCGCGCGCAGGGTCCGGTCCCACGACCAGCCATCCTGGCGGCCCGACGACGAGCAGTCCAGGGGGACGCACCACAACCGGCCCGACGACAGGCAACCCGAGCGGGCGCACGACCACGACTTCGACGACTCGCACTCCAACTGGAATTGCCGCTCCGATGACACATACCGGCTCCTATGGGGGGCGCACACCCAATGGATCCCGGACCGCCTCGACTGCCAACGGAGCCGTGACGACTCGCGCCAACGGCAAAGTGAGCGATGTGCACGACAACAAGACTGGAATGGACGTGCACAACAACCTGAACGGAAGCCGGCGCAGCGTGACCACGCGGCCAGACGGCACGCGCGTGGTGGCGGAAAAGGGACGGCCGAGCTACGCGGAACGGACATATCACATGAACGGGCACGATTATGCCCGGCGCGACTACTATTGGCGCGGCCGTGACTATCCCCGTTTTTTCCGCGGTTATTACATAAACGGCGTCTATGTGGACGTGTACGCGCCGGTCTACTACTACTCGCCTGCGTTCTACGGCTGGGTGTACAACCCCTGGTACGGCCCGGCTCCGTATGCGTGGGGATGGGCGGGTGTGGGCTGGTATGGCTACTATGGTTTCTACTTTGCTCCGTATCCTTACTACGCAGCGCCGTCGGACTGGCTGACGGACTATGTGATCTCGCAGGATCTGCAGTTTGCATACGCGCAGCAGCAGGAAGCGCAGATCGCCGACGCGGCGCCGCAACCTGCAGGGCAGCCGTTGCTAACCCCGGAAATCAAGGCTCAGATCGCCGAAGAAGTGAAGGCCCAGATTCAGCTTGAGAACGCCGAAGCACAGCAGAACGCGCAGGGCCAGGATATTAATCCGGCATTGGCCAGCGTGAACCGGATGTTCCTGGACGGCAAGCCCCACGTCTTCGTTGCAGATCAACCGCTGGACGTCGTGGATGCGTCGGGAAACGAGTGCGCGTTGAGCGACGGCGATGTGCTCAGGCTGACCAATCCGCCGACGCAAGGCGATACGAATGCCACCACTGCGACCCTTAGTGTGGTAGTGAGCAAGGGCGGGAATGAGTGTCCGGCTTCTGCCAGCGTGACGGTAGCGATTGCCGACCTGCAGGAGATGCAGAACGGCATGCGCGATGCAGTCGACCGCGGTATGCAGGAGTTGCAGGCCAACCAAGGCACCAACGGGCTGCCCGCGGCTCCGGCCTCGGCTATGACTCGACCTGCGGTTACAGCCATTGCCAAAGGCGCGCCGCCGGCCGAGCCGGATCTGGCTGTCGACATCCAGCAGCAGATTGCGGCGGCCGATCAGGTTGCCGCGCAGGCTGGGCCGGCTGGATCGGCCGACTCCCAGCTGTCCGGACAGGCTGCAGCTCCGGCAACGATCAACATTGGCTTGGGCCAGTCGGTTGCCGACGTGACGGCTGCTCTCGGGCAGCCGGTTTCGATCATCGACCTGGGCGTCAACGGCAAGGTCTACAAGTACAAAGACATGAAAATCAAATTCAAAGCCGGCAAGGTTGTGGATGTGGATGTGGAATAAGCCGGCGCTCCGGCCCAAGTGCAGCCGCCGCGCCTGCCGCCATCCGGAGCGGGCACGGTGGCTGGTCCTCCTTTGGTTTCAGGCTGGAAACCACCATGCCACTCGGTATGTGTGGCTCGATTCCACACCAATTTGGTTTCCCCGCGCACGGAGGCATTTCGATGTGGTTCGACCATACAAGCCGATGGGTGGCCGCAGCGCCGGCGATGGCCTGCGTGATCCTGCTTGCGGCAGGGATTCAGGTCGCCGGCGCCGATGACCGCAGCCTCCAGGCGGAACTCGTGCATGATTACCGACTCGCGACCGCTGCAATCGCAGCAGACGGCAGCCCGGCCATCCAACCGGGAACCGTCCTAACGGTGCTTCGCGAGGGAATCGTAGGGTATGCGCAGTCCGACCAGTCGCTTGAGGACCTTTGCCCTGCACAATTTTCCGGCGGCCAGTTGCGTCAGGCAGCGAATGTTTTGTGCAGTCTCGACACCCATCTTGGCAAGCGGGTCTTCCAGGTGTCGGATCGGGTGTGCGTGACGTCAATCTCGGTTTCAGAGCAAGTTGATCTGGTGTCGATGTACCTGGTAGCGTGCGACCGCGGCCATGCTACCCTTGCGCGGCAGGCCTATTACGCCCTTGTAAACTTCCAGTTCGCCAAGGGGACCTTGCGATCGGCGTCTGCCGCAGAGGTAGAAGCCGCGGTGAGTCAGGTTCTTTCCGCCGGCGAAACCAAGAGTCCTGGCGTTCTGGCGGATCGCTCGGCGGCAGACAATCGGAACTCTGCAGCCGGGGAGGCCGGCTCCGCGGCGCCTCCCAATGCGGCTTCGCAGCCCGCGAGCCCAGAGGCGCCAAGGAACACGCCGGGAACTCCCTCCTCGGCTGTTCCGGAACCGACCGTTCCGCCGCTTGAGCCTCTGCCGACGCCAGCCAAACAGCCTGAAGATACACCATCCGCGCCCGAGGCCGGCGCGCAGCCACACACAGCGGTGCGGCCGGAAACTCCCGCTCCCTCCGCAGCTGCCCCCGCCACTCCGGATCAGACGATTCCGCCGCTTGAGCCCCTGCCCGTGCCGGCCAACCAGCCTGAGGCTGCACCCGCAGCCTCAGGGACAGAACCGCAGCCCCAAACCGCGGAACGACCGGATACATCCGCTCTCACTCCGGATCCAAAGCTTCACGGGGCAAATGTGCCTGAAGCGCAGGCTCCTTCCAGCCCACGTCCTGCTTCGAGTGGGATTCCGACGACCAACGGGCAGTCATCACCGGAACAAAGCGTGCCTCCCCTCGATCCACTGCCCGCGAAACCGGAGAAGCCCGCGGCCAAGGTCCCCGTCGCGAACGGACCGGCCTCGGCGGAGCCATCCGGGCAAGCTCAGGTCAACAAGCCGGCTACACGTCCGCGAAAGGGAAAGACGAATGATACTTCCGCAAGGTCCAAGGCCGACATCGAGCCCGCATCGGCGCCGCCAGTGCAAAGAGTGAAGAAAGGCCAGACGGCCGCGGAGGTAAAGGCAGTTCTCGGGGATCCAGCGAAGGTTGTGAACGACGGTCTCCAAATCACTTATGTCTATCACCATGGCTTGAAGGTGATCCTCCGGAATGGCAGAGTCACCGAGATCCAGCAAGCCGAGAACAACTAAGAGGGATAGTGGAGAGAATCATGCAGATTCCGATCGCAATGCGAACCCCAACCACGGGCCGCTCATGGGCGGCTCGGCGGCTGGCAGCGCTCGCCGCTTGCCTAATGCTTTTTCCATCGATACCCGTGTGCTTCGGTGCGGCCTCGCTGCTGAGTCCGGAGAGCCGCAAGGACCTGGAGTTGCAACCGGGCGTGGTCCTGATCTATGTGGAGTTCAAAGCCACGCTTGGCCCGTGGAGCGTGACGCCGGGCTTTTGG